>PKWO01000489.1 GCA_003132085.1 Oxalobacteraceae bacterium
TTGATGAAAAGGGCATCATTTGGCCGGTCTCGATCGCACCGTTTGAAGTGGTTTTGTGCCCGATGGGATATGAGCGAAGCGAGATGGTCAAGAGCGCTACCGACCAACTCTACTCGGCTCTGGAAGCGGCCGGCATTGATGTTATCTTGGACGACCGCGGTGAACGTCCGGGTGCGATGTTTGCGGATTGGGAGTTGATCGGCGTCCCGCACCGCATCGTGGTCGGGGAGCGCGGCCTGAAGGACGGCAAGCTTGAGTATCAAGGGCGCCGTGACAGCGCTGCAACAGCCGTATCTATCGACGATATGGTTGACTTTATCAAAGCAAAATTGGCGGCGTGAGCGCAGGCGTTTTTGGGAGGAACGCAATGCACTATCCTCCGATCCGGGCTATAGCCGGATGATAAATCAGACTGTGAAACGAAGCACAAAGGAGGTGGCACGGTGGTCCGATGCGCTTCGCGGTGTGGTGGTGCGTTGCGGTTTGGCGGCTTGCCTATGCTGGACCTGCCTCTGTGCCTATGCAGGCAATCAGAAAGAGGAAGCAATGGCCGATTCGGTGCGCACTGCGTTGTCGCAGGCGATCACCGACCCGCGTCCACCCAAGCCCCGATTTTTCGACATCAAAGACCGCATCAGGTACTTGTATTGGCGAGGAGAGATGTCGGAGCGGCTCAAAAAAACCTTGCCCGATACCCAAGTGAGAGTTGAGTTCTTGCGAACTGTCTGGTACGAGGCAACCCGTGCCGGTCTGGATCCGCAACTGGTATTGGGGTTGATCCAAGTCGAGTCGGCCTTTCGCAAGTATGCATTGTCAGCGGCTGGCGCACGCGGTTACATGCAAGTGATGCCATTTTGGACGCGTGTGATCGGCGATGGCGAGTCGAAGAAGCTGTTTTTCATGCAAACCAATTTGCGCTACGGCTGCTCGATCTTGCGTATGTATATTGATCAGGACGGAGGCAATCTTTACCTTGCGCTCGGTCGCTATAACGGTAGCCGCGGGCAACCGGAGTATCCGAATGCGGTGCTAACTGCTTGGAAGCGGTGGAAATACAACGAGTGATTCGAGGTTTACGGCGCGTGCCATTGACCAGGTATTAATGGTACTGCCAAACAAAAACGCCCGCGCGATGCGGGCGTTTTTGTTTGGCACTTGGAAGAAAGTTATTTCAAGTGATCGGAGATGAGTTTTGTCATCTCGAACATCGACACTTGTTTCTTGCCGCCAAACACAGCTTTCAGCTTTTCATCTGCATCAATCATGCGTTTGTTCAGCTCGTTTTGCAGCTTGAACTTCTTGATGTATTCCCAGACTTTCTTGGTCACTTCCGTGCGCGGCAGCGGATTGGCTCCAACAACGGCCGCCAATACGGCGGACGGCGTCATCGCTTTCATGAACGCTGCATTCGGTTTGCGCGGAGTGGCCGGCTTGGCTGCGGCTTTTTTGACAGCCGGTTTTACCGCCGCTGCGGTTTTCTTGGCTGCCGGTTTTGCTGCAGCTTTCGCTGCCGGTTTAGCGGCTGGTTTCGCCGCTACCTTCTTTTCCGCCGGTTTGGCGACGGCCTTCTTGGCGGGTGCTGCGGCTTTTGCTACGGGCTTCTTTACTGCTGCTGCAGGTTTTTTCGCAGCAGGTTTTGCTGCTGGTTTTTTGGCTGTTGCCATCTTCGAGCCTCCTTCACAAATGTGTTGGGAAATTGCGTCGCTTCACGCACCGCTAATAGTGGTGTGGTTTCCCTGGGGATGCAAGTGTTTTTTGCGCGAAATTGAATGAATTTGTGGGGCTAGCGCCACGTGCTTCCCATAGGAGAAACGCCAAATTGCCCTTGGAGGGCGCTTGCAGCGCCTTTATCCGATGCCGTATTCGGATAAGGCGCTGAGTTTTGGGGGTTTCATTTTATGCAGAATCCAATCGATCACGGGCAAGCCTGCGCTAGCGCAGGCCCGGCATCATGCCTTTCATGCTGCGCATCATTTTCATCATGCCGCCGCCTTTGAGCTTTTTCATCATCGATTGCATTTGCTCGAACTGCGCCAGCATTCGGTTGACTTCCTGAACCTGCACTCCGGCGCCAGTGGCAATACGGCGCTTGCGCGACGCTTTGATCAGCTCCGGTTTGGTGCGTTCCAGAGGAGTCATCGAGTTGATCATGCCCTCCATGCGGCGTACCTGCTTGTCGGCTTGATCCATATTGGCGCCGCTTGCCGCTTGCTGGAACTGGGCCGGTAGTTTGTCCATCAGGTTGGAGAGGCCGCCCATTTTTTTCATTTGCCCCAACTGCGCCTTGAAGTCGTTCAAGTCGAACTTGCCGCCGATTTTGATTTTCTGCGCGAGGTCCTGGGCTGTCGCGATGTCCACGCCTTTGCGGGCCTCCTCGACCAGGGCCAGGATATCTCCCATGCCGAGTATGCGATCAGCCATACGGTTGGGATCGAATGCCTCCAAGCCATCCAGTTTTTCCGCGACACCGGTGAATTTGATCGGCTTGCCGGTAATGTGGCGGACTGACAGCGCGGCACCGCCGCGCGCATCGCCATCAAGCTTGGTTAAGACAATACCAGTGAGCGGCAACGCGTCATTGAAGGCTTTTGCGGTATTCACCGCGTCCTGGCCAAGCATTGCATCGACGACAAACAGTGTTTCTATCGGTTTGACCGCCGCATGCAGCGCGGCGATTTCCAGCATCATCGCCTGGTCAATACCCAGGCGGCCGGCAGTATCGATAATCAGCACGTCGTGATAGTGTTTCTTGGCAAAATCGAGTGCCGCCAATGCGATCTCGACCGGCTTGTCGGTCGGCAGCGATGGGAAAAAATCCGCGCCTACCTGAGCGGTAACGGTCTGCAACTGACCGATTGCGGCTGGCCGGTATACGTCGGTGGATACCGTCAATACCTTTTTTTTCTTCTGTTCGCGCAGATATTTTGCCAGCTTTCCGACTGTCGTGGTTTTCCCCGCTCCTTGCAGCCCTGCCATCAGGATAACGGCTGGCGGCTGGGTCGCGAAGTTTAGCTGAGATGCCTCGGGCCCGAGGTCGGCCCCCATCAGGAATGCCAGTTCGCGCTGCACTACGCCGACCAAAGCCTGGCCTGGCGTCAACGAGCCGATCACGTCCTCGCCAAGCGCTTTCTCTTTAACGCGGGCAATGAATTCACGTACAGCCGGCAGCGCGACGTCGGCTTCGAGCAACGCCAGGCGCACTTCGCGCAGCATCTCGGCGGTGTTTGATTCAGTAAGGCGGGCCTCGCCGCGCATGGTTTTGACGACTTTAGCGAGGCGTTGGGTCAGATTGTCGAGCATGGCGGATAATGTGTTTTAAGAAGTGGGATAAAAATTCGATGTGCGTGCGACCATGCGGAAAGCAGCATGACATTCTAACCGATACAATAGCCCGCTCGATATTGGAGATTTCAGCGGAAACCGGGGTGCTTCGGCAATCACGTCGCGCGCATCTGCAGCGAGACAATCGCCATCACATCTTATATATAATAAAGCATATTAAATCAATGGCTTAACAAACCCTTGAAAAATCGCTGCATAGCGTGGATTTCGTCGCTTCTGCTTGGCAACCGGCTAGCCGGGCACTACACTAGGCGCGCTGCCGGTTAGGGCGCAATCACCCGCATGGTATAAACTTAAAGTATGCATACTCTCTTTCTTGGCTTGGCAGCGTTTTTTTACCTAGTTGCCACTTTCCTGCCTCTGCGTTTTCGGGTTCCGATTTCGGTGACCGTGGTCGTCGGTTGGCTTTTGCACGCTGCCGCTCTTAGCGGGGAGATTGACTCGCATGGCGCGCTGCAGATTGGTTTCGCGGTGATGTTATCGGTAACCTTGTGGATATCGGTGGCCGCATATTGGTTGGAAAACCGGAATTTCACGTTGGATAGCTTACGCGTACTGGTCATGCCCTGTGCGGCGGCGGCGGTTATCTTGCCGGCATTATTCCCCGGGGAATTGGCGCCGCTGGAGCAGAGATCCCCGTTGTTTTCTTGGCATATAGCCATCGCGATGCTGGCCTATAGCACGTTGACCATTGCGGCATTCCACGCGGTACTGATGGCTTTGCAGGAGTCCCGGCTGCATACTCGGACAGGGACGCCGCAAACCGGCTGGTTCGCATCGACCATCGATCGCTTGCCGGCACTGCTGACCATGGAAAAACTGTTATTCAGGTTAATCGCGTTTGGTTTTGTTTTGCTGACATTGACCGTCTTGTCCGGTGTGGTGTTTTCCGAGAAACTATTCGGCCAAGCCGTCAAATGGGATCATAAAACGGTATTCGCCATGATGTCCTGGGGGTTGTTCGGCGCGTTGCTGGCAGGCCGCCGATGGCGCGGTTGGCGCGGCAGGACTGCATTGCGCTTTTTCTTGGGCGGTTTTGTGGCGCTGCTGTTAGGGTACGTGGGCAGCCGCTTCGTGCTTGAAGTCGTGTTGCATCGAGCATTTTTATGAAGCTTTTGATATGGATGGTTATCGGCTTTGCCGTTGTGACCTGGATCATGCGGGTCAAGTCCGGGTTGTCGAAGGCACATCGCGATTCACGCGAAAAAACGCCCGGCAAGGCCGCCGAAGCCATGCTGCAATGCGCCCGTTGCGGCATGCATATTCCGGCCTCGGAGGCATTGATCAATGCGGACGGCTCGGCATTCTGTAGCGAAGAACATCGTGCCCAGCATGACGTTCGCTGATGTTTGACGCGGGCAATGCCGTCCCCCAACCTTCGTGAGAGCATTTGGCGCACTCTGCTGACGTTCAACGCTACGCGTGTGGTGATTGCAGCAGTGTTGCTGCTTGCCTATCTGGTTTTTAATGTCAAGAAGGGGGGTAGCGAGGCGGGACAATTTGCCTATTGGCAGACCTGCATCGTATATTTCGTGTTGGCGGTTTTATTTGCCGCATTTGCGGTCTATTACCGCGGCCGGTTCGTGCTGCAGTTGTTGTCGCAGATTGCCGTCGATATCACCGTCATTTCCCTGCTTTATACGGCAGCGGGCGGTGCCCGCAGCGGACTCGCGATTCTGTATTTGTTTCCACTGGCGGGCGGCGCGGTCTTGCTGCCGCTGGTGTGGGCGTTATTCTTCGCTTCCGTAGTCTCGCTGTTTTTNNCAAATTTTCTTTTCGATGTCCGACTCGACGCTTTCCCAGGCCGGACTGTATGGCGCAGCGTTTTTTGCATCGGTTTTTTCGGTCAATCGCCTGGCGGCCAGACTGATCAATCAAGAGGATCTGGCCCTTCAGCGCGGGCAGGCGCTGCTGATTCAGGAAGCCATCAACCGCTTGGTTATCGCTGACATGGGGGATGGCATTCTGGTAGTCGGGCGCGACAGCAAGGTGCTGATCAGCAATCCGGCTGCAGAGCGTATGCTTGGCATGCCTGCGCCGTTTGGTGCACCGAACTATCGGCTCACGGATATTCCCGCCTTGACGCCGATTGCCGATGCATTTTTTGAATGGCTAGGGAAATCGAAGGAAGGGAAAGTCTCAGACGCATCCACCGTCGTCGTGATCAAACCGGGCGAGGAAACGACGTTGCACGGAGCGACCACGATCTGGGGCTGGCGCAGGGAATTGACGGTGCGTCTGAAACTACGCTTTGGCGCCGTGAGGACGATCGGCCTGGAGGGCGACCGGACGGTTATTTTTTTGCGAGACGTCACAGAGATCGAAAATCAGGCGCAACAATTGAAACTGGCTTCAATGGGACGCTTGACGGCAAGTATTGCGCATGAGGTGCGTAACCCGCTGTCGGCGATTTCGTACGCGGCATCGCTGTTGGCGGAAGATCTTTCCGACCCCGGTCCGCGGCGCCTGCTGAATATAATCGCAGACAATGTTACGCGCTTGAACCAGATGATTGAGGATATCCTGAAATTGTCGCGGAAATCGCAGTCGCATAACGAACCGATCGCACTGTTGTCTTTTTTTTCGGATATCGTTGCCGAACTGCAGCAAACACAGATATTGCCTGTCGGCGTGCTTGATATGGTGGAAATGGGTGAACAGCGCGTGCGCTTCGATCCATTGCACCTGCGTGAAGTGGTGATGAACTTGCTGTCTAATGCGTTGCGCTATGCGAGTGGCAAACCCGGCAGTGTCCGTATGCATCTGGTCTCCGATGCCGCCGGCCGGCTTGAATTGCATATCCAGGACGACGGTGTAGCGATTGCGCCGGAAGTTCGCGCACACTTATTTGAACCGTTCTATACAACCTCAAACAAAGGCACTGGGTTAGGGCTGTATGTGGCACGCGAATTGTGTTTGAACAACGGTGCTATGCTTGACTATGAATACCAGATGGAAAGGTCGGACGAAGGGATGGACGAGGTTCGCGGCAGATTTGTCGTTGCCTTTTCCGCGCTTGATGGGCCACATTGATTTCGTTGACATGATTGCATTTTTACCATGAGTTCACCCCGCATTCTCGTTGTTGATGATGAACCCGACTTGCGTGAGCTGTTGGAGATTACGCTCGTTAAAATGGGATTGGACGTTGATAGCGCGGAGTCGATCGGCGCAGCGCGCCTTCATCTAGCAAGCGCGGAATATGCGTTGGTACTGACCGATATGCGCCTACCGGACGGCTTGGGGATTGATCTGGTGCGTGAAGTGTCGAGTGATCATAAAAACACGCCGATTGCGGTCCTGACAGCCTTCGGCAGTGCAGACAACGCGGTTGCCGCGCTGAAGGCGGGAGCGTTTGACTATCTTTCCAAACCGGTCGGATTGGACCAACTGCGGGCTATGGTGCTGTCGGCGTTGCGGATCAGCCGCCCGGGCGGGGGCGGCTGGGCCGGTACTGCGTCTGACAAACAGCCCTTGTTGCGCTTGATGGGGCAATCCGCCGCGATGCAGGAATTACGTTCACAGATTGTGCGGCTGGCGCGCAGCATGGCGCCGATAGCGATTACGGGTGAGTCGGGTAGCGGCAAGGAGCTTGCCGCGCGCGATATTCACGCCCAAAGCGCGCGGGCCGACAAGCCGTTTGTCGCGGTCAATTGCGGAGCGATTCCGGAAGCGCTGATGGAAGCTGAATTTTTCGGTTACCGCAAAGGCGCATTTACCGGGGCAATAGAAGACCGTGATGGTTTTTTTCAAGCCGCCAACGGCGGAACTCTGATGCTGGATGAGGTGGCCGATTTGCCGTTGCCGATGCAAGTGAAGCTATTGCGGGCGATACAGGAGCGACGTGTCAGGAAATTGGGGGCGACGGTGGAGGAGCTGGTCGATGTGAGGCTGATAAGCGCCACCCACCAGAGCCTGGCCGACTGTGTAGAACGCGGCAAATTCCGCCAGGATCTGTATTATCGTCTCAATGTCATCGAATTGAGTTTGCCGCCTTTGCGTGAACGGTGCGATGACATCGGTATGCTGGCCGACCTGATTCTGGGGCGGCTGGCGTCTGCCGGCCGTCAGGCGATACTGGCTCCAGAAGCATTGCAAGCGTTGCAGACTTACCCATTTCCCGGCAATGTTCGTGAACTCGAGAATATTCTTGAGCGTGCAGTGGCTTTTGCAAATGAGGGCGTCATTGAGGTCGCCGATTTGGCGTTGAAAGGTGGCGGCTCGACTGGCGCGGCCGCGAGCCCAAGCCTGACGGAAAACGAACAATTACCGGAATTTGCCTTGAAGCCGGAGGCCACGGCCCATGTGTCCCATGCGGTGCGGGCTTCCGCTGCCGTCTTGTCCAATGCATTGCCCGGTCTGCCGTGTTCGCTGCCGGACCACTTGGACGATGTCGAGCGTGGGATCATTCGGCGCGCCTTGGCGAAAACCCATTTTAATCGCACCCAAGCGGCAAACTTGCTCGGCATTAGCTTTCGACAACTGCGCTATCGGATGCAAAGGTTGGGCGTACATGAACCGGAGTAATTCAGCAAACGACTTGATGCCAGGTACCGATGGCTGGTGCCGTGGCGCTTTTTTCGACCCCTCTCCGAATTTTGACGATAGACCGAATGCCTCCGCAGTTAGGTTGCTGATCATTCATAATATCAGCCTGCCGGCCGGACAATTTGGCACTTCCCATGTCGCGGATCTGTTTTGCAATCGGTTGGACCATGACGCCGACCCGAGTTTCGAAGAATTGCGTGGAGTGCGGGTTTCCTCGCATTTTTTGATTGGGCGTGACGGCGCACTGACTCAGTTTGTGTCGACTAACGCCCGCGCTTGGCATGCAGGCGCATCTTCTTTTGCGGGACAACAGCGTTGCAACGATTTCTCGATCGGGATCGAACTCGAGGGAACCGATCTCGAACCGTTTACCGAATCCCAGTATCACGTGTTGACCAGGTTGACGGTCGCGCTGCGAAAGAAATATCCGCTTACCGATGTGGTTGGCCACGAGCATATTGCATCTGGGCGCAAGACTGATCCCGGACCATTTTTTGACTGGGCGCACTACCACCAGTCGCTTATCCAATGCGAATCGCAAGCGCTTACTCGCCATGCACTGCGTTTCTTGGCAATAACCTGAAATGTCAACCGCATTTCGGCATAAATTTCTGCAGCTCAGATAGAAAAAGTTATTGCATCCCCGTGATTCAGGCACTAGAATTAGTGCAAATCATCACTTATGCACTAGATATAGTGTTTTGTGTGATTCTTTCTTTTTTGGGCTGTTCATTAATTCCTCAACGCAAATGCAGTATTGATTGATGCTGGATGGGGCCTGTGAGCAGCCCCTCCTGTATACAGAGTTGGACCGTGTTTGGCATTGATACCGGTGTGGAATCACTCGGAATTGTATGGCGCACGGCATTAACTACGTGAACCCCGGTGGTATTGGGTGTTCTAACAATAATCGCAAGTGACAGTCAAGCTGTCCAGAATGATCGCCTTCGGAGGGTTAGCTCAATGTATTCTACTCAAGAAATTTCCGTAAAGTCCCAGGCAGATTTTGGTCTGGTCGCCACCCTCGGTGGTTCCGGCGCATCGGCCGGCGCCGATCCGGTAGGATTTGCCGACTACAGAATCATCCGCCGCAATGGCGCGGTGGTCGGATTCGAGCCGTCGAAAATATCGATTGCCGTCACTAAGGCCTTTTTGGCCGTCAACGGTGGACAAGGTGCGGCGTCGGCGCGCGTGCGCGAACTGGTGGAGCAATTGACCGCAAATGTGGTGTCCGCGCTGGTGCGCCGGCAGCCGGCAGGCGGCACTTTCCATATTGAAGATATCCAGGATCAGGTCGAATTGGCATTAATGCGCTCGGGTGAGCATGATGTGGCGCGTGCCTATGTGTTATACCGCGCCAAGCGCATGGACGAGCGGGCGCAGCAGCGCGCCGACAAAACAGTGGGCGCGACACCGCAGTTGCACATGATCGAAGACGGTCAACGCCGTCCACTCGATATGGAGCAAGTGCGCGCATTGATTGCCGCCGCGTGCATCGGCTTGGAGAAGCATGTCGACGCGGACGCCATCCTGGGCGAGACAGTCAAAAACCTATACGACGGCGTGCCGGTCGAGGAGTTGCACAAGTCGGCAATTCTGGCCGCCCGGGCACTGATGGAAAAAGATCCCGCATATAGCCAAGTGACCGCGCNNGCATACGATCCGCAAAGAAGTCTTCGGCCGTGAAGTGGCGCAGCAGGATGCACCGGCGCACTACGTTGAATATTTCCCGAAATTCATCAAGAAAGGGATTGAGGCCGAACTGCTTGACAACAGGCTGGGGCAGTTTGATTTGAAGCAATTGAGTGATGCACTGGTTCCAGAGCGGGATTTGCAGTTCGGCTATCTTGGCTTGCAAACCTTGTATGATCGCTATTTCCTGCATATTCGCGATATCCGCATTGAAATGCCGCAAGCGTTTTACATGCGCGTGGCGATGGGCTTGGCATTGAATGAGATCGACCGCGAAGCGCGCGCGATTGAATTCTACAATTTGCTGTCGACCTTCGATTTCATGAGCTCTACGCCGACTCTGTTCAATTCCGGTACGTTGCGTTCGCAATTGTCGTCCTGCTATTTGACTACGGTCGCGGATGACCTAGAGGGCATTTATGAGGCAATCAAGGAAAATGCGCTTCTGGCGAAATATGCGGGCGGTCTCGGCAATGATTGGACGCCGGTACGTTCGCTGGGTGCGCACATCAAGGGCACCAACGGTAAATCACAAGGTGTCGTGCCTTTTCTGAAGGTGGTCAACGATACCGCTGTCGCAGTCAATCAGGGCGGAAAACGCAAGGGCGCGGTGTGCGCTTACCTGGAAACCTGGCATATGGACATCGAGGAATTCCTCGATCTGCGCAAAAACACCGGGGATGACCGTCGCCGCACGCATGACATGAACACGGCGAATTGGATTCCCGATCTGTTCATGAAACGCGTGATGGAAAAAGGCGAATGGACCTTGTTTTCACCGAGCGACACACCTGATCTGCACGACAAATTCGGGCGCGCCTTCGAAGAGGCGTATATAGGCTACGAAGCCAAGGCGGCGCGCGCAGAAATTCGCCTGTTCAAGAAAGTGCAGGCGCTCGACTTATGGCGCAAGATGCTGTCGATGCTGTTTGAAACCGGCCATCCATGGATTACCTTCAAGGATCCATGCAACATCCGTTCCCCGCAGCAGCATGTGGGCGTTGTGCATAGCTCCAATCTATGCACCGAAATCACCCTGAACACCAATGAGGCCGAAATCGCCGTGTGCAATCTCGGTTCGGTCAATCTGCCGGCGCACATGAAAGATGGCATCCTCGATCAGGTCAAGCTGCAAAAAACCATACGTACCGCGATGCGGATGCTGGACAATGTGATCGACATCAATTACTACGCGGTAAAGAAAGCACGTGACTCGAACCTGCGCCATCGTCCGGTTGGCCTCGGCATCATGGGTTTCCAGGATTGCCTGCACATGATGCGGATACCTTATGCGTCGATGGGCGCGGTCGAATTTGCCGATCGGTCGATGGAAGCGGTATGTTATTACGCGTACCTGGCTTCCAGTGAGTTGGCGCAGGAGCGGGGGCGTTACAGTTCGTATCGCGGTTCGCTGTGGGATCGCGGCATCCTGCCGCAGGATTCGCTGAAATTGCTTGCGGAAGAACGTGGCGGCTATCTGGAAACCGATACGTCCGAAACCATGGATTGGAGCGTCTTGCGTGCGCGCATCAAGGAACACGGGATGCGTAATTCAAATTGCGTGGCGATTGCACCGACCGCCACGATTTCCAATATCATCGGCGTTGCCGCATGTATCGAGCCGACTTATCAAAACTTGTACGTGAAGTCGAATCTGTCTGGCGAATTCACAGAAATCAATGAATATTTGGTGCGTGATCTGAAGGCGCGCGGCTTGTGGGACGAAGTCATGATCTCCGACTTGAAGTATTTTGACGGTAGCCTGGCCAAAATTGACCGAATTCCGCAAGAGTTGCGGGACATCTATGCAACCGCGTTTGAAGTCGAGCCGTCTTGGCTGGTCGAAGCAGCCTCGCGCCGTCAGAAATGGATAGACCAGGCGCAATCGCTGAACATCTACATGGCGGGCGCGTCCGGCAAGAAATTAGATGAAACCTACAAACTGGCCTGGCTGCGGGGTCTGAAGACGACCTACTACCTGCGCACCATCGGTGCCACGCATACCGAAAAATCGACTTCCAGAACCGGAGCGTTGAATGCTGTGTCGGCTGACGGCGGCCTCAGCGGCGGCATGTCGGCAGGCGGCTTTGCCGCACTTCGGACAGATGCGGACGATGTGGCCGGACCGTCTTGCGTGCTGCGCCCCGGAGATCCGGGATTTGAAGAGTGTGAGGCTTGCCAGTAAGATTGAATGCGAGCGGTTGGCGGAGTTGCATCGACTTGCTCGCATAAAGATTGAATAGCATTCCCGGGAATTTGCGCTACATTAATAAGGGGGCGTCTAAAAGCCATCACGAACGGTCGGGACAGACCGAGGTTTTTAGAGGTACTCATAATCAGAATACGAATAAGGACATTCACCATGTTAAGTTGGGATGAAGACGTTTCCCCTGCAGTCAACCCTATTCGGGCTCCCCAATTCGCGCCGGAGCCCGCGCTGGCGACGGCTGCGGCGCACCCGCAATTGAGTCCGCAGGCAAGCAATATCGCGCTCGACCCGGCACTCGTGGCCAAACCGGCCGCTTCCGGAGATCCGACGCGCCGCATGAATGTCGCCGACAAGCGCATCATCAATGGGCGGACCGATGTAAACCAATTGGTGCCGTTCAAGTACAAATGGGCATGGGACAAGTATCTCGCAGGTTGTGCCAACAACTGGATGCCGCAAGAAATCAACATGCAGCGCGATATAGAGCTGTGGAAAACCCCAAACGGGCTGACTGAAGACGAGCGTCGCCTGGTCAAGCGAAACCTGGGATTTTTCGTCACCGCCGATTCGCTTGCCGCCAATAATATCGTGCTTGGCACTTATCGTCACATTACCGCACCGGAGTGCCGCCAGTATCTGTTGCGTCAGGCGTTTGAGGAGGCTATCCATACCCACGCCTACCAATACATTGTTGAGTCGCTCGGTCTGGATGAGGGCGAGATATTCAATGCGTACCATGAAATTGCGTCGATTCGCGACAAGGACGAGTTTCTGATTCCATTTATCGACACGCTGACCGATCCGCATTTTACGACCGGCACGACTGCCAACGATCAGAGTCTGCTGAAGTCGCTGATCGTGTTCGCCTG
>PKWO01000468.1 GCA_003132085.1 Oxalobacteraceae bacterium
ATCCAAAAATGGGGGGATTACCAATTGTCAATTGTCAATTGTCAAACTGTAACGCTATGGGCGTAAAAAAGCCCCTAAGCTTTTGATTTCTTAGGGGCTTTTAGGAAAACTTTACTAACGTTTGCCATGTCATTGGCGGAAAGGGTCGGATTCGAACCGACGGTACGCCAAAGACGTACACTGGATTTCGAGTCCAGCGCATTCGACCACTCTGCCACCTTTCCTGCTTCGGTCGTCTTGCAGCCTGTTGGTGCTGCAAAGCACGAGATTATAACAGAAGCTTTCTCGGCGCGGAACCTCTCTGTTGATAGGGCGTTGTTGATTGAGCATCTACACAACAGGTAAAATGATGATCACAATAGCGATTTATCGTAGATTGATGGGCGATACAAGGCGAAAAATACCTCGTTTGATGAAAAAGTTGCCGTATATCATCACCCTGTCACAATTTCAGACTAGGATTGGCATGATCTACTCAATTTCGCTTCACGAAAGACTTTCTTGATTTCCTATAGTACCAGCACCGACAGTGATGGCGACAACCCGGGCCAGGCAGCGACACTGCTTGACTCAGTGCAAACCGGCACCGCTTCATATCTAAAATGTATTACGCCGCAGGCCACCATGGTGCCTGCGGTCAATATGGCGGTTACGCATTCGGCACGACCGTCAGATAGCGGAGACATCATGTTGTTCGCCCGATTGCATGAAATTATCGAACGGCGTCAGTTGACTGCCTTATTTCAACCCATCATCCAAATGCAAAAGGGTGAGATGATTGGCTTTGAGGGCTTGATACGCGGACCGTCCGACAGCCCGTTGCACTCGCCGCTGAATTTGTTCAAGGTAGCGCGCTCCGCTAATTTGACTGTCGAAGTCGAGCACCTTTGCCGGCGCATAGTATTGGAGCGATTTGCCGAATTAAAACTGCCAGGCAAACTGTTTCTCAATGTCAGCCCAGAATGCTTGCTGCAGCCAGCGGTAAAACATGGTGAAATACTAGGCCTTATCCAAGAGATCGGCATCAACCCGGATCGCGTAATCATCGAGTTGACCGAAAACCAGCCGACCTACGACTACGAACTTCTGCTTGAGGCAGTGACGCACTACCGCGAAATGGGTTTTCAGATTGCGATTGACGATTTGGGTGAGGGGTTTTCCAGCTTGCGCCTATGGTCTGAGCTGCGGCCTGAATATGTAAAAATCGATATGCACTTCATCCAGGGAATCAATCAAGATCCGGTGAAGCTGCAATTCGTCCGTTCAATTCAGCAAATTGCGGAAAAGTCCGGCACTATCGTCATCGCCGAGGGCATCGAAACCGAGGCCGAGCTGTTGCTGATCAGGNNTTACCATATTGCTCGGCCAGTCGGCAACCCGGCCACCGCCGTATCGCCTGCGGTCGCCGCACTGTTGCGCCAAAGCAGTCTGGCTGTGTATCCGCAAAACAGCGGATCTTCCCAGAAAGGTCAAACCGCCGGCCGGCTATTGCGTACCGTGCCGATCGTGTCGCCTGAAATGAACAATAATCAGGCATACCAGGTTTTCGTCGATGATCCGGATTTGCAAATCGTTCCGGTGGTCGACAACGGCACTGCAGTTGGCGTGATCACCCGTGCCTGCTTGATTGATCGCTTCGCGCGGCCCTATCTTCGCGAACTGTATGGCAAAAAGTCTTGCACCTTATTCATGGACAACAAACCCCTGATTACCGACAAGAATACCAGCGTGCAAGAACTAAGCCAGACAATTGTCGATGCCGACCGCCATCACCTGTTCAACGGCTTCATCATTACCGATCAAGGCCGGTATCTGGGCATGGGAACCGGACACGACCTGATGCGCGAAATCACGCAGATGCAAATCAACGCGGCGCGCTACGCCAATCCGTTGACCCTGCTGCCAGGCAATGTACCGCTCAATGAACACATAGAAAGACTGCTGCAAAGCGAAGGCGGGTTTGTCGCATGTTATGCAGACCTTGATAATTTCAAACCTTACAACGATGTGTATGGCTATCGCAAGGGCGACGACGTATTGCAGTTGACCGGCAGAATCCTGAGCGCGCATTGCCATGCTGACCGGGACTTTGTCGGCCACATAGGGGGCGACGATTTTATTATCCTGTTCCAGAGCGACGATTGGGAAGTGCGCTGCAACGCGATTCTTGATGCTTTTGCCGACCTCATTCCCGAGCATCACAGCGAAGCCGACCGTGCGAGTGGCGGCTACATCAGCGAAGACCGGCGCGGCAATCAAATATTCCACCCGCTGTTGACACTGTCGCTCGGGGTCGTCAAGGTCGAACCGGGGCAATATGGCACGCATCACCAGATCGCCACTGCCGCCGCCGACGTCAAGAAATTATCCAAGAAAATCGCCGGCAACAGCTTGTTCATCGACCGCAGGGAAGCACCCTCCGCGGCTTGGATCGACGCATCGGAATCGGCGGCGCCGGACGACTCCGTCATACCAAGACTCGTGGACGGTCTGCCTACTCTTACGGCTGTCGCGGTAAACGACCTTTAAACCGCCGACGCCAAGCGGGTAAGGCCACCCATGTACGGATGCAGCACTGCGGGAATATCGACACTGCCATCTGCCTGCTGATAATTTTCCAGTATCGCAACCAGCGTGCGGCCGA
Organism: Oxalobacteraceae bacterium; assembly: GCA_003132085.1. Taxonomy (GTDB): domain Bacteria; phylum Pseudomonadota; class Gammaproteobacteria; order Burkholderiales; family Burkholderiaceae_D; genus PKWO01. Next base: position 2,645 of record PKWO01000468.1, read on the forward strand.
CAGCCAGGCCTGATCCGTTGAGCGTATGCAGCAACTCCGGTTTGCCTTGCGGATTACGGAAGCGGGCCTGCATGCGGCGTGCTTGAAACGCTTCGCAATTGGACAGCGAAGAAATTTCACGGTAAGCGTTCTGCGCAGGTAGCCATACCTCGAGATCATACGTTTTGGCGGCGGAAAAGCCGATGTCGCCGGTGCATAGGCCCATGACACGATAGGGTAGTCCAAGTTTTTGCAGAATGGCTTCTGCGTGGCCGACCATTTCTTCCAGCGTCTCGTAAGATTTCTCGGGATGGACGATTTGCACCATTTCGACTTTGTCGAACTGATGCTGACGTATCATGCCGCGCGTATCGCGGCCTGCGCTGCCTGCTTCCGAACGGAAGCACGGCGTATGCGCAGTCAATTTAATCGGCAAGGTATCGGCCGAAACAATCTCATCGCGCACCAGATTGGTCAACGACACTTCCGAGGTCGGGATCAGGTATAGCGATTCACCGGCGCCCTCTTGCCCGCCTTTCTTGACCGCGAACAAGTCGGCTTCAAATTTCGGCAACTGGCTGGTGCCCCGCAACGAATCGGCATTGACGATATAGGGGGTATAGCACTCGGTATAGCCGTGTTCCGCCGTGTGGGTATCCAGCATGAACTGCGCCAATGCGCGATGCAGGCGGGCAATGCCGCCCTTCATCACCGCAAACCGCGACCCAGCCAATTTTGCGGCGACCTCAAGATCCAGGCCCAATGGCGCGCCCACATCGACATGGTCCTTGACTGCAAAGTCGAAACTGCGCGGTGTGCCAAACTTGCGTACCTCGACATTGCCGGTCTCGTCCGCACCTATCGGTACCGACTCGTGCGGCACATTCGGCACACTCATCATGAAATTGCCGATATGCGCTTGTATCTGTTCCAGACGGATAGCGGATGCTTTCAACTCGTCGCCGATTCCGCCTACTTCGGCCATCGGCGACGAGGCATCTTCTCCTTTGCCTTTCAGGATGCCGATTTGCTTGGACAATGTATTGCGCTTGCCTTGCAGCTCTTCGGTACGGGTCTGTATATGCTTGCGCTCAGCTTCGAGTGTATTAAAGGCCGCGACGTTAAGTTCGAAATGGCGTGTCGCCAAACGAGCGGCGACCGTATCGATGTCTTTGCGGAGATGTTGAATGTCGATCATGGCGATTGCTGGTCTCTTGTTGCGAAACCGCCATTGTACCAAGCTCAATCCCAAACGGCCCGAATTGAGAATTATTCGGCTGCGTATAAACCGTCATTCCCGCCTGTGCAGGAACGACGGTGCAGGGGCGTAGTTAAGTTTCTAACGCCGGAACTGCTGGGGATTCGGCTGCAACCGGTGCCGCCTTATGCTCGCTTGCCAGGAACATATACATCGCCGGCACCACGAATAGCGTGAACAAGGTTCCGATCGACAAGCCGGTGAAAATCACCAATCCCATCGAATAGCGACCCGCAGCGCCGGCACCCGACGCAATCACCAGCGGCACCACGCCAAACACCATCGCCGCAGTGGTCATCAGAATCGGCCGCAAACGGATGGCGGCGGCGCCTTCAATCGCCTCGCGCTTGGTCTTGCCTGCCATGCGCAAGTGGTTTGCCACTTCGACGATCAGGATGCCATGTTTGCTGATCAAACCCATCAAGGTCACCAGTCCCACCTCCGTGTAAATATTGATGGAGGAAAAACCGAGGAAGATGAAAATCATCGCGCCGAACAAAGCCATGGGCACCGAAAACATAATCACGACAGGGTCGCGGAAACTCTCAAACTGCGCAGCCAAGGCCAGGAAAACGATAATCACCGCAAACAACATGGTGACCAGGAAACCGCCGGACTCTTGCATAAACTGACGCGACTGCCCGGAATAGTCCACCGTGTAGCCGGTCGGCGCCACCTCTTTCACGGTATCGCGCATATATTGAAGCACGTCGCCCTGCGAAGAACCGGACACTCCCGAAATGGTCACCGAATTCAATTGTTGAAAACGATTGATCGACTCCGGCACAACGCTGTATTTGATATCGGCAACCGTGTTGGCCGGAATCATTCCGCCGGTCGGTGTCTTGATATAGTAATTCAGCACTTCCGACGGGTTCAACCGATCGGTTTGCAATACTTGCGGAATCACTTTGTAAGAACGCCCGGCGATCGAGAAGTAGTTGACGTAACCGCCGCCCAGCGCCGCGCCTAGCGAGCTGCCGACGTCCTGCTGCGTCATGCCAAGCGTGGAAATTTTGTCGCGATCGACCACGACAGTCGCTTGTGGCGTATCGATTTTCAGATCGGCATCGACAAAATAAAACTTGCCCGAACTGCGCGCCTTTTCCAAGACCGCCTGCGCCACCGTATTCAGGTTTTCAAACGGCTCGGTAGTGGTAATCACGAACTGCACCGGCAATCCGGACGAACCGGGTAACGGCGGGAGCTGGAACGCAGCGACGCGGGCGCCGGCGATCTTGTTCCATTTACTTTGCAGATCCACTTGAACTTGCTTGGCGCTGCGGCTGCGTTCGTCCCAGTTCTTCAGCAGCACGCCGCCAATTCCGGTATTGACGGTCGGCACACCGGTGATCTGGAACATCTGCTTGTATTCAGGCATGGTCTTGGCGACCTTGAACATCTGATCGGCATAGGTTTGCATTTGATCCGATGTGGCTGTTGGTGCGCCCACCACCTGTGAAAAGACCAAACCCTGATCCTCCTCCGGAGCCAGTTCGGATTGCGACATCTTGGCCATCAAACCCAGCAAACCAAACAACAATGCACCCAAGACGATCAATACCGGCCAAGTGTCCAGCAAGCTGCTTAGCAAGCGTTGATAAGCACTGCGCACTTTGTCGAATACGCGGTCAATCGCCTGCACAAAACGGCCGGTGTCCTGTTCCGGACGGAAGAAGCGCGAGCACATCATCGGCGACAAGGTCAACGCCACAATCGCGGACACCGTAACCGCGCCGGCCAGCGTGAACGCGAATTCGGTGAATAGCGCGCCGGTCAACCCGCCTTGAAAGCCGATCGGCACATACACGGCGATCAGCACGACGGTCATCGCCAGAATCGGGCTACCTAGTTCGCGCGCGGCAAGCAAGGCAGCCTCCATCGGCGACTTTCCCTCCTCTTTCATATGGCGGTCGACGTTCTCGACCACAATAATCGCATCATCCACCACCAGGCCAATGGCCAGCACCAATGCCAGCAAGGTCAGCAAATTGATCGAATAACCGAGCATCAGCATGATGAAAAAGGTGCCGATCAGCGACAGCGG
>PKWO01000234.1 GCA_003132085.1 Oxalobacteraceae bacterium
ACGGTATTGCGCGCAATACCGTCATCGCCGCATTCAAGCAACTCGCGGCGGAAGGCTATGTCTCGACGACGCCCGGCAGCGGCACCTTCATATCGACGACTCTACCGGAAAATCCATTTTCCGCGCTAACGCAAAACGAAGAGGCATATGCGGGCGAGTTGATGGCGTCCAACGACGCCGCATCGAACCTTTCCAGGCGCGGAACGCAATTGACGACCTATGCTGCGGGGACGCGATTTGAAATTCAACCGTTCGCTCCGGGCGACCCTGATTTTTCGATTTTCCCGCTAAAGCTGTGGCAGCGCATACAGAACCGGGTGTGGCGCGACGCCCGCCCCGAATTGCTCGACTACGGCCAGGCAGGCGGCTACTTGCCGTTGCGTAGCGCCATTGCCGAGTATTTGCGTGCATCGCGTTCGGTCAACGTGTCGATCGAACAGGTGATGATCACTTCCGGCACCCACCAATCGCTCGATTTGTGCGCCCAAATGCTGGCCGACGTGGGCGATACGGCCTGGGTCGAGGATCCTTGCTACTGGGCCGCGCGGCGCGTATTCGAATCGTGCGATTTGCAACTGCATCCGGTGGCGGTCGATGCCGATGGCATTGCGCCCAATGAGAACGACCTTGCGACCCAGCCGCGGCTCATCTACGTTACACCGTCGCATCAATATCCGACCGGCGTGGTAATGACGCTGGCGCGGCGCCGCAAACTGCTCGATATTGCGGCAAGCAAACGCGCGTGGATACTGGAGGACGATTACGACAGTGAATTTCGCTACACGGGTCGGCCGCTTGCTTCACTGCAGGGATTGGATACCTATGGCCGGGTGGTTTATATGGGCACCTTTTCCAAGATACTCTATCCTGGCATCAAGGTCGGTTACCTGGTGGTGCCGCCCGCATTGATCGAGCCATTCAAAACCGCGCTGTACGATTTGCAGCGCCCTGGGCAGATGATGGTGCAGGCGGCATTGGCCGATTTTATCGCGCTTGGTCATTTCGCAACCCATATACGCAAGATTCGGCAAGCCTACGGTGCCAAGCGCGAATTGCTGCGCAAGACATTGGTAGCGCAAATGGGCGGCGACGTTACGATTTCGGGGGAAGAATCGGGCCTGCATCTGGTAGTGGAATTGCCGGATCATGTCGATGACGAAGCCTTGGCGCGATTAGCCGCAGAATCGGGAATTGCGGTCAAGGCGCTGTCCAATTACTACTTGTTGCCCGCTACGCGTCGCGGTTTGCTGGTCGGCTATGCCTATGTGGCACCGGGAAAAATAGCCTATTACGGAAAACTGCTGACCAACGTCATCCGCTCCGGCATCAGAAAATAAATTGGACCCGGTATGTGCGCCGGGCACCGGAACACCGGTCGCGGGTGGCTTGAGTCCGGCTACTTGCAGACGCTCTATTTCCCCAAAACGCACTCCCCACTCGCGCCNNGCCAGCGGCTGAACAGTCACCGTCTTCTTACCTAGTGCCGGCCTGCCGCAATCATTTAGAGCAAATCTTTGATCTGGTAATACAACATACCCAATACCAGTGCCGGTGTGCGCATCAATGCTCCCCCAGGGAATGGATGGTGCTTTATCCGCGCCATCAAATCGAAGCGTTCCGCCTGGCCCGCGATGGCCTGCGCAGCGAGCTTGCCGGCCATACCGCTCAAGACCAGGCCATGTCCGGAAAACCCCTGCAGATAATAGATATTGTCGCCCAAGCGGCCAAAATCGGGAGCGCGATTCATCGTGATATCGACAAATCCTCCCCAGGCATGTGACACAGCGACATCCGCGAGCTGCGGGAAGACTGCCAGCATTCTTCGCCGCATGCTGGACAGCAGGTCAGGCGGAGTCGTCGTACTGTAGCTAACCCGCCCTCCAAACAGCATGCGGTGATCGGCGGTAAGCCGAAAATAGTCGAGAACGAAATTAGTATCGCACACTGCAATGCGTTGCTTGATCAACGCATCGGCACGCTCCTTTGCCATCGGTTCAGTGGCGATAATATAGGTGCCCACCGGCATGATACGCGGCGCCAACTCGGGCGCCACGCAGTTGCCGTATTCGTTGAGATAGACGTTGCCGGCCAGTACCGCGTAGCGGCAGCTTACTGCGCCGTCGTGCGTCTTTATGAGCGGCTTGTCGCCGCGTTGCACATCCAGTACCGGAGAACCCTCGAATATCTGCACTCCGGCTGCACGTGCGGCAGCAGCCAAGCCGAGACAATATTTGAGCGGATGCAGATGGCCCGAATTGCTGTCGTAAGCGCCCGAATGAAAACGTTCACTTGCAATCCAACCGCCGATGTCGGTTACCGCAATCGGCTCCATCTCGTAATCGTAAGCGCGCGCTACGTGCTCGGTCCAGGCCGACAACGCCTGCGCCTTCCGTTTATTGACTGCCAGACTCATGTAACCGGGAACGAAATCGCAATCGATCTCATGAGCAGTCATACGTTGGCGCAGCAATTGCAGGCCCTCGACGGTGATATGCCACGCACGGCGCGCGTCCTCGGTCGACAATTGGGACTCTATCGCATCGTCGGCAGCAAACCCTACCAAAGCCTGACCACCATTGCGCCCCGATGCTCCCCAACCTACCCTGTTCGCTTCGAGCAGGTCCACCGAAAATCCGCGCTCCGCCAGTTCCAGTGCCGCCGACAGGCCCGCCAAACCGCCGCCCACGATACACACGTCGGCATTCAGGTTGCCCGCCAATGCGGGCGATGCTGCAGGCCGGCTTATGCTTGCTTCATAATAGGAATTCGTCAGCTTGTTATCTTCACTCAGCAGCATAGGTCTCTATCGAATGGTGATCGTGCATGGACTGCACGCGCGATCTGGTTATATTCTCAGCGGCNNGCCATTGTGACAAGTAATACGGAACTACAAAAGGTCCAATTTACACAATTTTATAGAACCACTAATGGTTTATCGTATCTTGTGGGATTCACGTCAACTATTGGCGCGCATTGAATATCGACTAGCGTAAAAGACCTATCCTTCTGCCGATCAACACGTCCTGGCGAATGTCTACCGGCGCACAAAGCCGAGCTCAACAAAACTCCGGATATCGACGGCTTCTCGACGTAGCTGTTACAATCGCGACCGTAGCATTTACCCACCTAGAGGAATAATCATGTCAAACTTAAAGACCGCAAAAGCGGCTATTCAAGCAGAATTGGCTCACACAAAGGAAGGCTTGGCCTTCTATCAGTCCCGCATTGACGCCTTAGAGAAAACCCTGGCGCAACTTGCCAGCGTCAGCGCCGGGTCAAGCGACGCTACAGCCGTCACCATTGCAGCGCCTGCCAACAGCGCACCAAATATTGCCACAGCCAAGCCTGCTAAATCTGCCAAGCTCGTCAAGCCGGCAAAGAAGACCAAGGGCGCCAAAGAATCCGTTGGCGGCAACCAGCTTCCGTTTACCGGAGGCGACTATTGGACGAACTTGGTGACTGACCAACCACGGTCTGCTTCGGACATCCTGGAAGCATCAGTTGGCAGTCTCGGATTCACGCCGACAAAGGCACAAATCCAGAAACTGGCGGGACGCTTGACATTTGCTATCAACGCACTGGTTAAGACGAAGAAAATCAAGGATTCCGGTTCGGGACGTGAGCGCCGGTTCTTCAAAGCGTAACAATATTTGGAAACAGAAGGGGCGTGGCGGTTGGATGTAAAGTTTGGCTTTACCTGTCGCGCGACATCCCGTGCAGGCGAGCGGATGCCTTTCTGGAGAGCGGACGCTGAACGTATTCCCGGCGTCGCTCACCGCCCCTTCCATCCAATATCAATTCGCCTGTTCGACAGTCGCAGCCGGCTTACCTTGCACAACACTCAACCTATATTTGCTGCGCCTGTCACCCATCAATTCGCGAAGTTCGCTAATGCTGATGTCGGTTTCTTCATGCATCCGTATCAAAAGCGAGGCCCCGACCGGTAGCCGCCCATGACGAATTTTACTAATGACCGGGGGTGCAACCGACAATAGTCGCGAAAGGGCCGCATCGTTCTTAAGCTTCATCCTTTCGAGGATCGAATCAAGGAGATGATTTGGGTTGAAGAGACGATTTTCAGGCGCTTCGTGTTCGCTCATGATTGCACTCCCTATCTATGTCAATGGTATGTAGTTGCAAATGATAACAGTTTAACAATCAAAAATCGACTGCAGCGTACCCCAGAGTTTCGAGATCGAGCAACGAACGCCTCTCCCCCTGTATAATAGTCATTCTTTCCCGCTATAAACCACCTCGCCATGCCGACCCCTGAGTCACGATTGACCGCTCACGCCCCTGCGGAACCAAGCCACAAGCAATCCGCGCCGCTCACCAGAACCGTAACGTCCAAAACCAAAGCGCAAGAACGTGCCGAGCGAAATCTGTTGAAGCAACGACAGGCGTGGAATATTGAAGAGATTGTTGCCGGGCAAGCGGCTGACACGCTCAAACCGAAAGCCGGTGACGAAGAGCCTCAGTGGACAGCACTGCTCAACGCGTTGAACAGACATTCCGTTTCGTCTTGGACCGCACTGGATAAAGCGCTGGCACCGTTTTTCATGGGTGCATCAGGCCCGATGAATCCGCGGACCGGACAATATCTGACCGAAATAAGGATGGTTCGCGACCATGACCAACAGGTGGAACGCGTTACCGCCGGTATCGAGACGCTGCTGCCATTCCTGAAACTTCACCGCGGCGCTTACGAGTTCCGCATAAAGTGCCAAGGAGCCAGCACGCGCGATAAGAATTGGCTGAGTCTGAGCAAGGACGGCAAAGCGCGGGTGGTAAGCAGCGTACGTCCTGAGGCTTCGTTTGACGATTTGCGAGGCGCGCTGGTATTTATATTTGAACACCGGGCTCCGGCCGCAAATACTCCGTAATTTCTGAATTGAATTCGACGGCATTGCATACCCGTTCTGCCGGCAGTATCGTATATTTGACAATATGAAAGCTGCTGTTCTTGAATCCATCCTCACTTGCCCGCATTGCGGTCATGCAAAGCACGAGACGATGCCGACGGCCGCGTGCCAGTTCTTTTACGAATGCGAAAATTGCCACTCGGTTCTTCGCCCTAAGGTTGGCGACTGCTGCGTGTTTTGTTCGTATGGGTCAGTGAAATGCCCACCTGTTCAAGAACGGCGGGGCTGTTGCGGATAGCTGCCGTCACCCGGCAGTGTGACTGCCAATGCCTATAGACATTTGGCTGTTTTTGTCCGATAAATGTCCATAAAGGCTCTGTTGCCCACGTATTTTTTCATTTAAGATGCAACTTCTGCCTCTTAAAGAGAAACATAAAATGTCCCATACTGCACAACCGAAATCGGCGCTCATCATCATCGACGTGCAGCAATCCTTTGCCCAGATGCCATTCTGGACGCTGGACGACGTGCCTGTTTTCGAGAGCGCGCTGCTACGGCTGAATGCAGGCTGCCGCGCGCGTGAGGTGCCGGTGGTGCATATCTTCCATG
>PKWO01000288.1 GCA_003132085.1 Oxalobacteraceae bacterium
AGCAGTTCGTACAATAAGAATAAGAATAAGAATAGCAAGCATCTCTAACAGCCTGGCCTACCTGGATCGCCAGGATGACGACACGGATGAAGTCGCCCGCTACCGGTGATGGCGCCAATCGCCGATCGAATTGACCGGGATGGCGTTACCGAAGGCCGCAGCCAGCGACGGCTGGGATCATTTTTATCGGATCACGAGAACCGCTAAACCTTAATGAAATGCTCTCGGTAATAGCGCAATTCTTCTACCGATTCAAGAATGTCGGCCAACGCAGTGTGCTTTTGATGTTTTTTGAAACCAGTTGCGATCTCAGGCTTCCAGCGTTTGCACAATTCCTTCAGCGTTGACACATCAAGGTTGCGATAGTGAAAAAATGCTTCTAATTTGGGCATGCCGCGCGCCATAAAGCGGCGATCCTGGCAAATCGTATTGCCGCACATTGGGGATTTTCCGCTCGGCACAAAATTCTTCAGGAAATCGATCAGCGCTTTCTCGGCGTCGGCCTCGGTCACGGTCGACGCCTTGACGCGTTCGATCAGGCCCGAGCGGCCATGGGTTCCTTTATTCCAGGAATCCATGCCGTCAAGCGTTTCATCTGATTGATGAATCGCAAAAACCGGCCCTTCCGCCAAAATATTCAGGTTGGAATCGGTGACGACTATCGCCACTTCAATAATGCGATCGGTATCCGGTTCAAGGCCGGTCATTTCCATGTCGACCCATATCAGATTGAACTCGTTGGGTCGAACTGGTGTGGCCGGGATGGCAGATACTGGGTGATGTTCTGGTGGTTGTGACATAATTGTTCCCTTAGGTATTCGCCATTTTCTCACAGGCAAGGCATGTATTCACTCGCATTTTCAGTTTTGTTTATCAGTTTTCTCATTCTTACCGTGCTTGTTCGATTCTGGTTGGGGTCGCGCCATATTCGTCATATTTTGGCTTACCGTGATGCGGTGCCGTTACAATTTTCCGAAAAAATCCCTCTTTCTGCCCACCAAAAGGCTGCCGATTACTCGATTGCCAAGACCAAGTTAGGCTGGTTGATGCTGTTAGTCAACACCGCGACGCTGATCGGCTTTACTTTCATGGGTGGACTGCAATACTTGTCAACCATGCTACTTGGCGCTATCGGTCAGGGAATGGTCGAACAAATTGCCTTACTGGTGGCATTTGGCGTCATTTCAGGGGTTATCGATTTGCCGTTCGACTATTACAAGCAGTTTGTATTGGAAGAAAAATTCGGCTTCAACAAAATGACGTTCGGCTTATTCGTCGCCGACATGCTAAAAGGCATATTGCTTGGCGCTGTGATTGGATTACCGCTGATCTGGGTCATTTTGACGCTGATGGAAACTGCCGGCAGTTTGTGGTGGTTGTATGCCTGGCTGGTATGGAGCGGATTCCAGCTATTGATGCTGGTGCTCTACCCGACCCTTATTGCACCGCTATTCAACAAATTCACGCCGTTGACCGACGACAGCCTGCGAGCCCGGATTGAAAACCTGATGGGGCGCGTCGGCTTTGCCTCTCAAGGCTTGTTCGTGATGGATGGTTCAAAGCGCAGCGCCCATGGCAATGCTTATTTCTCCGGATTCGGCAACGCCAAGCGCATCGTGTTTTTCGACACGCTATTGTCGCGACTGGAGCCGCAAGAAATCGAGGCGGTACTGGCGCATGAACTTGGTCATTTTAAATTGAAACATATCGTCAAGCGCATCGCGGTCATGTTCGTCGTGTCTCTCGGGTTTCTGGCTCTTCTCGGTTATTTGAAGGGACAAACCTGGTTTTATACCGGCCTTGGCGTCGAACCGATGCTGACCGGCGGCAATGACGCCATGGCGCTCATATTGTTCGCACTGGCGTTGCCGGTCTTTACCTTCCTGCTCTCGCCTCTGACTTCAATCAGTTCGCGCAAGCATGAATTCGAGGCTGATGCGTTTGCTTCCAAGCACACTAACGCGCATGACTTGGTATCCGCGCTAGTCAAGCTCTATGAAGATAATGCATCCACGCTGACGCCTGACCCGCTTCATTCCGCCTTCTACGATTCGCATCCTCCCGCGTCGACGCGGATCGATCGGCTCGTCGCACATTAACTTAGGTGAATTTCATGGTGACCACTACCGAATTGCTCGAAAAAAAATGTCAACACCTGGAAACCGGCTTGACCGAAGACGAGATCACACAGTACCTTAAACTCGTCGATGGGTGGACGCTGTTGGACGGCAAAATCGTAAAGATTTTTTCCTTTCAGAATTATTACGAAACACTTGCCTTCATCAACGCGATTGCCTACGTGATTCATGCCGAAGATCATCATCCGGAACTGGTTGCCACCTATAACCGCTGTACCGTGAAATTCGATACGCATTCGGTCAATGGCGGCCGAGGCGGCATTTCCGAAAACGACTTTATTTGCGCAGCCAAGATAGACGCGATTTTTGTGCAATCGTTCGCTTGATGACGCATATCACCGGCACCATTATTGCCGCGCACGGACGCCATTACCTGGCCGAAGCGGGAGAACGCAAACTGCAATGCGTAACGCGCGGCAAGAAAAGTGATGTTGCGGTGGGCGACATCGTCAATCTGCAACTTACCTCGCCGAATCAGGCGGTGATCGAATTGATCACCGAGAGGAAAACCCTGCTGTATCGGTCCGACCAATACAAGTCAAAGTTATTGGCCGCCAATGTATCGCAGCTTTTCATCGTGGTCGCGACCGAACCCGGCTTTGCCGACGACTTGGTTTCGCGTGCGCTGGTTGCAGCCGAGGCTGCGGACGTAACCGCGCACATCGTCCTCAACAAAATTGACGTAGTTGAGTCGCTTGCGAAAACCCGACAGCGTCTGGCGTTCTACGCCAAACTTGGCTATCCGGTACATGAAGTGTCTGCCAAGGAAGCGCCCGAGGCCACCTGCGCGACGCTGATGCCGCTCCTGAAAGGGCAATCGACGATTCTGATCGGACAGTCCGGCATGGGCAAGTCGTCATTGATCAATTTGTTGGTACCTGACGCCGACATCGCCACACGCGAAATTTCCGCCGCGCTCGACACCGGCAAACACACTACCACCTTTACCCGCCTGTACAGGATAGACGCCGACACCACAATCATCGATTCACCAGGTTTCCAGGAATTTGGCCTGCACCACTTGAGCGAGGGTATGCTGGAGCGCGCATTCCCGGAATTTTCCCCCTACCTTGGAAAGTGTAAATTCTATAATTGCCACCACATCAGCGAGCCTGAATGCGCAGTGCTGACGGCAATCAAAACCGGCGACATCGCGCCGATGCGCCATGCGTTATATGCGCAATTGCGCCACGAGTCGATGCAAACCATCGGCTACTGAAATGCTATTCCGATAACGTCCGTCTGTGCTGATCCATCCGCATCGAATGAGTATGCGGCATGATCGAAAATGACTGGAAATGGCGCCAAATGATCGCTTTTTTAGCGTGCAGTTATTGTGCAGTTATTGATTTATCAACGCCGCAGACTGTCCTTCTACGCATATTCCCCTTATAATAAAAGCGCACCCACTCTTCGGCGGCAGGCGCGATCTTTGCTGCCGTTTTCATTTATGGCGATCAAACACTTTCTGCAGTTTTCAGACTTCACGCTGGACGAGTTCGAGTATGTTATCGAACGCACTCGCATCATCAAGCGCAAGTTCAAAAATTATGAGCCGCACCATGTGCTGCTGGACCGTACGCTCGTGATGATTTTTGAAAAGCACTCGACCCGTACCCGTTTGTCGTTCGAAGGCGGCATGCAGCAGCTAGGCGGCGCCGCCATCTACCTGAATACGCGCGACAGCCAACTGGGACGCGGCGAACCGGTGGAAGACGCGGCGCAAGTAATGTCGCGCATGTGCGACATCATCATGATCCGTACATATGGACAGGAAATCATCGAACGTTTTGCCTCCCATTCGCGCGTGCCGGTCATTAACGGCTTGACTAACGAGTATCACCCATGCCAGGTACTGGCCGATGTATTTACGTTTATCGAACACCGTGGGTCGATCACCGGGAAGACCGTCAGCTGGATCGGCGACGCCAATAATATGCTGTATTCATGGCTGCAGGCGGCGCAGGTCTTCGATTTTCACGTGAACGTATCGACACCGAAAGGATATGACCTCGATACTCGTTTAGTCGACCCGCAGAATACGCATTACACATTGTTTGCCGACCCGTCGGATGCTTGTGCGGGAGCGCATTTAGTCAATACCGATGTCTGGACCAGCATGG
>PKWO01000458.1 GCA_003132085.1 Oxalobacteraceae bacterium
CACGCCGTCGTCAATCAGCGTTTGCTCGGCCTCGTCACCGGTTTTGCCCGCATATTTCTTATAAAAACGCACCAGGAATACGCGCCCTTCCTTATCCGCGAAACGCGACAATGCAGCTTGCCGGACCGAATCCGTCGATGCTGCGGAAGCGTCTGATTTGGCATTGGTCTCGTGCGAAATGGCATCTGCCAGGCGCTGTATGTTTGCGCTTGACGTCTTGAATTCGTAGTAGCGAACAATGTCGCGCATCAAGCGCACGAAAACCAGATTGACCGAATGCTGAAAACCTTGGCGCACAGTCATGATGCGGCTATTTTCTTCCGGCTCAAAGTTCTCAAACCGCTGCATGCCGCCGCCGGTAAAAAATACCTCGGACGGATTACCCGAATAAGTCCGCGTCATCGCGGACTCCAGCGTATCGGGCAAGCTGCTATGGGGATTTGCAGCAAAATATCCGACAGCCCAGCGACTCAGCACATCCTGTTTGTCCACTTGAACGTGACCCAGGTCCTCCGCGCTCATTTCCGCATAGAACTTATGCAGGTTGGTAATGATTTCCAGGTAGGTTATCAAGGTGCGCAGCTTGGCTGTCGACCCCAGATTTAGCCGGGCGCCGCTGTTGATATCGAACGGCTGATCGAGATTATCGGTTTGCACGCGCAATAAATTAGCGTCGGTACCGCGCTCGAATAAGGTAAAACTAAAAGTCAAACGGCCCGGATTGTCGTTTGCGCTCAGCATATTGTGGCCGTACAACTCGGTAGCTTTAGCGCCGGCCGGATCCCGCACTTGGCGCAGCATGGCGGTCACCGCCTTTTGTGTGTCGCCATCTAGCGTAGTGTTGACGGTCAGATCAACCCGGTCCAGATCGTACAAGTGCGGTATGCGCAACAATGCAGATAGATCGGTACGGAGCATATTGGCCGCCTTGCGCGACACAAAGGACATCGCCGGCTCCGTTACCGGGCCTTGATTCAATCGTAGCGTTAGCGGCAACGCCGCCTGCTGCAAAGCGGGAGAGATAATACCGGCGGCGCCCAGTAAACGCAGATGGCTGTTGGTCATCTGCGCCAGCACCGGCGCACCTTCCCGCAAATAGTAAGAGGGACGGCGCTGCGCGATCATCAAGGACAATGCCTGCTTGTAGGTTTCGGCCCTGCGCTGCAATTGCTCTCCCCCGAGCCCCTCGTCGCCGCCCTTCAGTAAATCATTAATTTCCGAGAAGTCGCGTTTGTACCAAGCCCACATGCCATCGCCCAGACCGTTGATTTCGCCATAGCCCGGCTTGGCCGTCAAGGGCACCGTGTTCAAGTAGGCCACCACGATCTGCCGTCGGGCGGCCATATTGTTCTCGCCACCCATGTAGGCCCGGATAGATGCCGACTCCATTTGCAATAATTTTTCCTTGGCGGATGTGGTGCGCCCTTCTGGGGAATGGCGGTATTTCTCAATCTGGGTTGCCAGCGTGCTGGCACCTGGCGCCTCATGCGCCGCATTTACCGCGTGCAGCGCTTGATCAAATACGGCCCGGTCGAGCCGGCTCCAGTTGACGGCAGGATTGCGCGTCGGATAGCGGGCATCGAGCAATTCCCGGTCTTCGATAAACAGTAGCGTATCGGTCAACAGCCGGGGAACCGCCTCAAAATTTGCATACGCCCGTTCCGGTGAACGGGACGAATAGAGCGATCGCTGTTTACCATCCAACAAATCCAGCCCAGCCTGATCTTTCTCCGGATAGATCGGCGACAACTCCGGATTAAGCAACGCCGGCGACATGCGTGCCTGCTCGCTCACACGAAACTCGTGTGCCGTCAACAGTTTGGTATAGTCGGGAATTTTGCTATAACCGAGGCGCTCGTCGTAGGGGCCGGATTTCGGAAAGCGTATCGAGGAACTAATCCCGTTTTCCAGTTTATACCTGAGTCCACTTGCGATATCGGAAAAATAATGCGCCTGGAACTGCGATGAGTGCAACTCATTGATGACCAACCAGCCTGTCACAGATGCCAGAATTAACAGGAATAGCAGAAGCTGAAACTTGAGAGAACGAAAAAGAGACACTATGTTGACACGCCGTGTTTGTTAAAAGGTGGTTGGCCCGCGTCCGGCCGGGATATCGACATCTACGAATATCCGTATTCGCAGATGTCGATTGTAAGGGGGTTTCACCTTCTAATTGAACATATGTCGCATATGACCAACAACATCTTTACACTGCGTGCGGGTCGAATTGCATTCGTGACCAGGATTGGTTTGGATCGGCCAATGGACATATCATCAAGTGTTTGCCGACAATAGCCGCCGCCGTGTTGAGTGCGTGCCGGATCCGGCGCATAGTGGTGCACGCATTTCCCGCAACCAGTTATCTGCAGCATCGAATCCATAGATAGTCTTGTTGCCGATTTCGCCTTCATCAAAGCTCGTCCAGGGGCCGATAATACTCAATCGTCTTGGGCGCCGTCGATTCCGAGCTCATGAATCTTGCGGGTAATGGTGTTTCTTCCAATACCCAGACGCACTGCCGCATCGTTTTTGCGACCATGGGTATGCTTCAGCGCCGCTTTGATCAGCGTCGACTCAAATAGACGGCCTAATGCGTCCATCACTTCGGGCCGGCCGGCCGCCAGCATCTGTGCCGCTTCCGTCTCCAGCAAACCAATCCAACTGGCCTTGTCGATCATGCCGGGCGCTACGCCATTGAGCGAAGCAATACTGCTATTGCCGGAGTCCATCGGTCCGGCGCCGGATAGCACGACTTGCGGAGCGGCTGCCACCGCAAGGCTTGGCTGCTGCGAACCGACAACCGGCGCGTAACCCTGCCCATCGGTCAAATCCTGCGGCAAATCCTTCACTTCGACAGTTTGCCCCGGCGCCATTACCGTGATCCAGTTACACAAATTCTCCAGTTGCCGCACGTTACCGGGCAAATCGAGAGAAGACAGGAACTGCATCGCGTTGTCGGACAGTCGTTTGGCTTCCACGCCAAGCTGTTTGGCGCTTTGCGTCAAGAAAAAACGGACGAGAATAGGAATGTCTTCGCGCCGCTCGCGCAAGCTGGGCAAACGCAACCGAATCACGTTCAAGCGATGGTACAAATCTTCGCGGAACAAACCGTCGCGCACTCTCTGTTCGAGGTTTTGGTGGGTCGCTGCGATAACACGCACATTGGCTTTGAGCGGCTGGTGACCGCCAACACGATAAAAATGCCCATCCGACAACACGCGCAGCAAGCGCGTCTGCAAATCGAAAGGCATGTCGCCGATTTCATCCAAAAACAGCGTGCCGTTTTCCGCTTGCTCGAAGCGGCCGCGACGCGTCGTCTGGGCCCCGGTGAATGCGCCGCGCTCGTGCCCGAATAATTCCGACTCCAGCAAGTCCTTCGGGATTGCCGCCGTATTCAGCGCGATAAACGGTTGCGATGAACGCGGGCTATGTTTGTGCAATGCGCGCGCTACTAATTCCTTGCCGGAACCGGATTCGCCGGTAATCAGCACCGTCACGTTCGATTGCGCCAACCGCCCTATTGCCCGGAATACATCCTGCATCGCGGGCGCCTGACCGAGAATTTCCGGAGTCTCGTCCGCCGACTGCTCAACAATCGCTTCGCGCAAACTCTCCTCGAGTGCGCGACGAATCAGTTCGACAGCCTTGTCGACGTCGAAAGGCTTGGCCAAATATTCAAACGCGCCTCCCTGAAAAGCGGCGACCGCCGAATCCAGGTCTGAAAATGCGGTAATAATGATTACCGGCAAACCGGGATGCTTGGCCTTGACCGCCTGCAGCAATTGCAGCCCGGACTCGCCCGGCATCCGAATATCGGACACCAGTACCTGCGGCACGCTGGATTGCAGCGCCTCAATGGCATCGCGCGCGTTGGAAAAACTTCTTGTAGCGAGATCCTCTCTCGCCAGTGCTTTTTCAAGCACCCAGCGAATCGACTCATCGTCATCAACAATCCAGATCGGTTTCATATTTCTTTCATCACGGCAGTGGTATCAGTATTCTAAAATCCGTATATCCCGGCCGACTTTCGCATTCGATCACACCTTGATGCTGTTGCACGAAAGTTTGCGCCAATGTCAAACCCAATCCACTTCCGCCTTCCCGCCCAGATACCAGCGGATAAAAAATGCGATCGCAAATGTCAGGCGGGATACCCGGTCCATTGTCGATTATATGCAAGTCTAATGCCAGCCGATAACGAACCTTCGCCAGCGTCACTTGCCGCGCCACGCGAGTCACAAAGGTCAGTTCTGCGTCACCCGCCCGCATGCGCTCGGCTAGCGCCTGGGCCGCATTGTGCGTGATGTTGAGAACTGCCTGTATCAATTGTTCCTTGTCGC
>PKWO01000347.1 GCA_003132085.1 Oxalobacteraceae bacterium
TCGAGTCCCCCTCCTCGCACCACAGAATTATTTATTTTTGGACGATTCACATGGCAACTGCAGTCGAAACTCTGGATAAACTCGAGCGCCGCATCACTATTACTCTGCCTGTGGCAGATGTGCAGGCAGAAGTGGAAAAACGCCTGAAGGCGCGCGCCCGCACGGTAAAAGCCCCTGGCTTCCGCCCTGGCAAAGTGCCGATGAAGATGGTTGCCGCGCAATATGGCTATCAAGTCGAAACCGAAGTGCTCAACGATAAGGTTGGCCGGGCGTTCAACGATGCCGCAAACGAAAATAATCTGCGCGTCGCCGGTTACCCAAAGATCGAGCCGAAAGCAGGCGCTGAAGCCGGCGAGGGCGCACTGGTGTTCGATGCCACGTTCGAAATCTATCCGGAAATCAAAATCGGCGATCTGTCTGCTGCAGAAATCGAACAGATCGAGGCGATCGTATCCGATGTCGAGATCGACAAAACCATCGAGATCCTGCGCAAGCAGCGTGTGCATTATCACGTCAAGGGCGAGCATGGCGAACACGGCGATGGCGGCGCGGACCAAACCGCACAAAGCGGCGACCGTGTGACGGTCGACTTCAGCGGCAAGATCGACGGTGTTGAATTTTCGGGCGGACAGGCAAAAGACTATGCATTCGTGCTGGGCGAAGGACGCATGCTGCCGGAGTTCGAAGCTGCGGCCACCGGGCTGAAAGTCGGCGAGCAGAAGGTATTCCCGCTGGCATTCCCTGCGGATTATCACGGCAAGGATGTAGCCGGCAAAACGGCAGAATTCACGATCACATTGAAGAAGCTTGAATGGGCCCATGTGCCGGCAGTTGATGCCGAATTTGCAAAGTCGCTCGGAATTGAAGACGGCGACCAGCAAAAAATGCGTGAAGACATCAAAACTAATCTGAAACGCGAAGTCGGCAGCCGCGCCAAGGCCAAGACCAAGGATAGCGTGATGGATGCGCTGATCAAAGCGGTCGAGTTGGAATTGCCGAAGACACTGGTGGATCAGGATATTCAGCGTTTGATCGAAATGACGCGCCAAGATATGGCGCAACGCGGGATGGACGTGAAAGAAATGCCGTTTCCCCCCGAATTGTTCACCGCACAAGCGGAACGCCGCGTGCGCCTGGGCTTGATCCTGGCTGAAGTAGTCAAGACGCATAAGCTGCAAGCCACTCCAGAACAAGTCAAGGCCCAGGTCGAGGATTTTGCGCAAAGCTATGAAGACCCGAAGCAGGTCTTGAAATATTATTATAGCGACCGCCGCCGTTTATCCGAGGTGGAGGCTCTTGTTTTAGAAGAAAACGTCGTCAATTATGTATTGGGTCAAACGAAGGTGACCAGTAAAGCGGTTCCGTTTGACGAATTAATGGGCAATACCGCTCAGGCATAGGCTCAAATTTGCGTTGAAGGCGTTGGCCGCAAGTCAGAGGTCGCCGGGATGCCGGTATTCGCTCTTGTCGATGTTGACAAGGCAATTTGGAATGACTTCTCTTTAAGGAAGGTACATGACAAGCATGATACGAAATTCAGCATTGGATACACAGATGCTCGGCATGGTGCCGATGGTGATTGAGCAGAGCGGTCGCGGCGAGCGTGCATATGATATTTATTCGCGCTTGCTGAAAGAGCGCGTGATTTTTTTGGTCGGACCGGTCACTGATAACGTCGCCAATGTAATCGTTGCGCAATTACTCTTTCTGGAAAGCGAAAATCCGGATAAGGAGATTTCCTTGTACATCAACTCGCCCGGCGGGTCGGTGTCGGCCGGCATGGCGATTTACGATACGATGCAATTCGTCAAGCCTGAGGTGTCGACTCTTTGCACCGGTCTGGCTGCCTCGATGGGCGCTTTCCTGTTGGCTGCCGGCGCCAAGGGAAAACGCTTTTCGCTGCCGAATTCGCGGATCATGATCCATCAACCGTCCGGCGGCGCGCAAGGGCAGGCTACCGATATTGAAATTCAGGCACGCGAAATTCTGTATTTGCGCGAGCGATTGAACGGCATCCTGGCGGAAAAAACCGGCAGGAGCGTTGAAGACATCGCCAGGGATACCGAGCGCGATAATTTCATGTCTGCCGACGCAGCGGTCGAGTATGGCTTGATCGACAAGGTATTGACCACGCGCGCATAGCGGCCACCCGGATTGCTCAGCGGGCTGAGTTTTCGCTGGGCGTGAGTGGAAAGCTTTTGCTGACAGGCGTGGAACCAGCCACGCGCGGTTTTTCAGCATTTTCTTTCCACTTGGAATCTGGCGCGATGATTTCCTTGATGTAACGCTGTGCCGGGCTGATTGTGGTGTCGCGCGTTGTTGCGGAGCCATTCTATCGTTTTCGCACTTTTTTCTGTGACATCGACGTGACGAATTTCGAATTCACAGGTAAGATCAAACTAATATTCAATCATAATTTGCCCCATGTCCGACAAAAAATCCGCTAGTGGTGAAAAATTGCTCTATTGCTCATTCTGCGGCAAGAGCCAGCACGAGGTGAAGAAACTCATCGCGGGTCCCTCGGTGTTTATCTGCGATGAATGTATCGACCTGTGCAACGATATCATCCGCGATGAAGCATCCAGCATCGAATCGGTGGCCGGCCCTAAGTCAGACTTGCCGACGCCGCATGAAATCTGCGAATTGCTGGGCCAGTATGTGATCGGCCAGGAA
>PKWO01000028.1 GCA_003132085.1 Oxalobacteraceae bacterium
TGAATTACCGGAACCACCTCTCAGTTCGTCGTCGCTGTGATTCGCAAAACGCGGGTCGGCGGTCAAGGTTTTCAAGTTGTCAGGAACGTTTTTCATCGCGTGGTTGTAAACACGATCCGTCTGCATGCCTACGATTCTTCCGGCGTGTTGCTGGACTTGCGCTAGGTATTGAGAATTAGCCCCGCGTGCGTCTGCTTGCTCCCTGATGGCCTCCCACGCCTTGCCGATAGCTGCGAGGCGGGCATCGGTCAGTTTTCGCCCTTCCTGCAATGCTTGAACCGCCGTGCTGTTGTTTTGTTGCCCTGCCCTGCTGTCAAACAAGACATTTCCATCCCGATTTATCACGCGGACACGATCAAATTTTGCTTCATTGGTCGCAAGCGTTTTTTCAAAATCCATCATCGTTTTATCGTGATATTCCTCTGTCACGAAACGAGGATTGCCGTCCTCTCTGATGTGTTGCAATTCAAACCGCTGGTAGATGCCCAACAAGCTCTCTTCCCGTGGTGTCGCCACGGCAACCATATCGACTTTGAAACCGTCTTGCTTTCTAGCGTCCACGAACGCGGAAACAGAGTCGGTATTCCAAAACGTTCCCTCTTCCAAAGCATTGCGCCGCCCCTCGACCGCCTGCCGCCTCAACTCGCCGACAAGCTGGCCCGCATCCTTCTGCGTTTGCTCCGAAGTCGGCTTCGCTCCCTTGGTGTCGATCTGTGCGCGCAAGCGATCCGCATCAAGGTGAATAAATCCGCCCTGCTTTGCAAGTTCTTTGCGAACCATGTTGCCCGCTGAACTTTTCCCGGCCCCTGGCTGACCGCCGATTAGGACAAGCAACGGTTCGGCCTGTGGCGTAGTCTTCACTACCCGCGCCTTAAAATAATTGCTCGCTATTTCCTTGACTTCATCGGGCGTCAAAGGTTGGTAAGTTTTCATGTCTTTTATGCTCTAAAAAACTCGCCGCTCTTATTGATGATTTTTTCGATTGTGTCCGTGTCTTCCGGCTGTAACTCGTCCAACATTTCATCGATTGCGGCCAGGCGCATTTCGCAATATTTGATAAACGCTTCGGATGGCCTTGGTTTCGCCTTCTCTTCCCGTATCGCATTCATGAATGGTTGGCGTCCCTGGCCTAGATTCTCTAACGCAACCTCGTATTTGATGCTCGGTGTATTTATGCCTAAATCCATGATTATTTCCTCTTTGATTTCATCCGTAATTTCGTAGCTTTGGCCTGAGCCTGGCCTTTCGCCTCCATAACCGTTGTTCCAGATTCCAATACGCGCAATACCTTGCGCGTATGCTCGGTAATTTCTTTCCGTAAAGACGCTATTTTTTTTCCGATTTCTGGCAATTTCCCGCCTCCACCAGCCAGCACCAATAAATTGAATGCCTTTGCTACCTGATTCAAATTTGTACCAATTTTCGCCAATTCGTAATTAGAGCGGCGCAATACTTCAATCTCTGAAGTCTGCAATTGCGGTTGCCCTAAATCAGCGTAAATAAGTGCGTTTATGTAGTGAGTTTTTGTTGAAAAAACTTCCTCTGAACGCTTCTCTATTTCAGCCAAAACAGAGACAGGCAATCGCAATTGAATTCTGTCTGTTTTTTCATCAAAATTTACGTCCAAATTTTGATGCTGTTTTTCTGACTTCAGCAAGTGGTCGGCGATCAGTTGCCGCACCAGTAGCGATGCGTTTGCCTTGCCATACAGCCGCATAGCCTCTGCCTGTAACCGCTCTTTGGTGTCGGGTGTCACCCCGTCCACATACATTATATCGCGCCGCATGCGCCTCCTTATCACGCCGTCAAGCGTGTCCATTTGTACGGACAAATGACGGCGTTAGCCTATCCTGCCCTAGAAGATTATAGCATTACTTTCTTACCATCTTTTTTTGCCATTCGTTTTTTTATGTCGATATTGTGTCGATGTTCTGTCGATATCCGTGTGAAATTACGATAGCATCGACAAAATATCGACAACTGATCTACAAAAGCATTGCATAAAGTCAGAAATATCGACAAAATATCGACAAATCAACCGGCTCAAGGAAAATCATGTGAAAAAGCAACGTCCTGTCACGCTCTCCGGCGTCATTCGTTCTCGACTGGCAATAATTGAATCTCGGATGTTTGAAGGGGTCAGGCAAAAGGTAATTGTTGAAGAGTTAACGAAGGAAGGTTTTGAGGTATCAGAGAAAGACTTTCGCCAACTGCTTTACAGGGCTAGAAAAAAGCGAAAATCTGCCGCCATTCCAGTTGTTTATGGCGTCACAGAAGCACAGGAAAAGCCGGATATTGAAGCAGAAACAAAGCCGGAAAAACAACAACAAAATGAACCTGTGCAAGCGAAAGAAATTAGTAAGAAAATGTCGCAACAAGATATTCATAAGATGCTGAAAAATGATATCGATCTGGATAGCTTATAATCAACTTCATAACGGAATGAAAATATGAGAATTGCAACGATAAATATTTCTGGAAACGTAGGCAAGACAACCATTGCAACCAATCTACTTTACCCTCGTTTGCCGGGTGCCTTGGTGTGCGAGTTTGAAACGGTGAATACCGGGCTTCAATTGAAGTCGGCATCAATCAAGACTATGCGGGCTAGTTCGTTCGGTTCGATGATTGATTCAATCATGCTCGCGGAGTCGGCTATCATCGATGTTGGGGCATCAAACATCGAAGGATTTTTCAAGGAAATGCAAGAGTTGGACGGTAGCCATGAAGACATAGATTATTTTCTGATTCCAGTTGTAAAGGATGAAAAAATAATCAAAGAATCGGTGAAGACTGCCCTCCTTCTGTCCGGCCTTGGGGTGAATAGGGACAAAATAAAGATGGTCTTTAACCGCTTCCCGAAAGACCTAGAATTGCAGGATGTGTTCGCTCCGATTTTCAAAATTGCGAAAAATGACGGCAAGTTTACTGCTCATAAATCGGCTGTAATTTATGAAAACCCTGTGTATGCTGAGTTGAATAAATTGCAAATTAGTTTGCAAGAACTGAATGCCGATACCACGGATTACCGGGCCAAGCTGAGAGACACAAGTGACGAAAAGGAACAAAAAGCTTGCTTGGCAATGATTGCGAACAAGCGCCGGTCGGCATCGGCAAGCCAGAATCTTGACGAAGTGTTTTCCGCGCTGTTTGGGAAGGAATAAACCGTGAGCAAGTTACTTGCGGCGGCGCTGCTAAAAGACGATCTGGACGGCGACGACAAGATCCATGCGGCGCTGTTTTCCGTGGCGTTTGGTGAGTTGGACGAATTGCGGAAAAACCTCGCGCAAATACCGCTTGATGTTGACGCTTCGGCAACTCGTTTTCAACGGATAACGACGCAGGCCGTTGATGATTTTGTGGCTGTGGCAAACGAAGCTTTGTCGAAGTTTATACACCGAACCAATGAGATTAAAGCGGCTTTGGGGGAGATTCAACCGGCGTCATTAGCTGCCGCCAATGAACCGGCGAAAAATGCGCCTGTTGCGGCTCCTGGGCCGGTTGAAATACATGCGCCATCGGGCGGGCGTCTGTGGGCAATCGTGGCCGGTGCTTTTGCTGGCGGCGTGGTGGTCGGTGTGCTGATTGCGGGCATTTATTTTGCCCTGAAGTAATTAGTAAAATCTGTCTTTTTTGACCGTTGTTTTGCTTAACTGTTTTACAATTCCGATGCAGGAAAATACCTCTAACCACTAAGGATTTTTATGAACAAAAGATTTAGCCGCTTGACCGCTCTCATTTCTGCTGGTGTCTTGACCGCCTTTGTATCGGGCTGTGCGTCCGTGGCCGTAACCGGTGATGCAATCGAAACGAACACGGCGCATGCGCTCGGCGTCGATAAAGGCACGTTCACAATCTCTGATCGGGTTGATGAAGGCGTCAAGACAACCTATAACGTCAAAACCAACGCAGGGAAAAGGTATAGCTGCTATGTGACCGGGACAGTTTCGGTGATGGGCCGCATTGTTTCTGATGCGATGTGCAACGAAATCAAGTCTGGCAAACAGGTATCTGGCGCTGCTGCGGGCACTGCGCCCGCATGCAATGCGTTGCTGAAAGCTGCCGGTAAGTGTTCCTGATCGATAGAACAGGGCAGGGCAGGGCCGCTCATGGCGGCATTAACTTTTCAAAGGGGGCGCGATGAATATTCTTGTGTGGGCACTGTGGGCAATGGCTGCAATCCCTATCATCGGCCTCGTGTTGTGGTTTGTCGGTAGCGTCTTTTTCGCGGTCGATGAAGTCAAGGCGGTTCGCTACCTGGCTGAAAAATACGACGAAAAGCATAAGCGGTGAATGGTGACAATATTGGCCAACCTGGTCGGCTGATTTGTCACCATGTCAGAATTATTTTCGCGTCCGCGAAAATATCCCAACACATTGACAAAAAATCAACTCCATTGAGCCGAAGTAACACATGAACGAAATTTCCGAAGCTCCAAAAGATTCAAGCCTGTTTATCGCAAGCTCAACCGCTGCCGATGAAGTCTATTATTCCGGGCGTCCGTCGCAAGCCTGCAATTTCCCGTTCTTTTCCGGGTGCGCGGTCGGGATTTTCTTGTCGATACTGGCGACTATTTTTGTGTCTGTTCAATGGGATGTCACGCCATTGATCGGCCTGCTACCTGTTTTTGTTCTTGGTGTGGCGATTGCAAACCGCGTCATCAACACGCATGCAATCGAAATCTTGATCGACTCGGCCCGCGTGACCTGGAAAACCGGCGTTGTTAGCCGTACCGTGGCGTCGGTTGAAATCTTCCGCATTCAAAACGTCACGATGTCGCAAAGTGCCGCCGATGCGATGTTTGGCATCGGGCATTTGTACATCGAAACGATAGACCCAACGCATCCGCTCGTTCACCTGTTCGGCATTGCGGAGCCTGAAAAAATGCGCGAATGGTTGACCGAGTACGCGCAAACCTGCCGGAAAGAAAAGCAGTTCCGGGAATTCTCGCTGCATTAGGCGCTGCCGGTGTCCGACATAGACAGAAACGGCTATGGTCGACGGTATGCTCCTGACGTCTGTTTATGGCACTCCCCGGCGTGTTTAGCGGATTGGGCCGGGGAGTGCAGAGGGGTTCCCCCTTTGCTTGCTCTAGGCCCGGATATCCGGGCCTCTGAGGTCATCACCAGCGGGTAAATGTCTCGATGGCGTCCACAAGGTCTTTGCGCCCCTCTGAAGCCACGTTTTGAAGCTTCTGCAACCGTTTTTCTAGCTCGGTGTACTGCGTTGCGCGAAGCATTGCCGCCTCTGCCGCCTCGATCTTGTCTGATTCGCTCCCCACGTATTCACGAATACGCTTCTCCCCGGCCTTCGTCGGATGCAGCAAGTACAAATATTTGCCGTTGCGCCAATGCGGTTTTGCATAAATCAGCCCTTGTTTCTTGAGAACTGCCATTTGCTGCGCTATGTCCTTTTCGGCTGCTGCAAGCTTGTCTATCAAAGCCGGAAGCTTGCTTGCCAAGTCGCCAAGCGACAAGCTTTTTTTGATGTCTTTTTTCATTATTCGTTGCCTTTCATTTGGTGACACGATCGGATGGCCGCGGCCTGCCAGGTGTCACCATTTGTTTTCGCCTCTGCGAAGATGGGTCAAAAAATGGGGCAGGCGATGAACCCGCCCCGAACCGTGCAACAAATAGTGTCAAGCGACTTCGCTTGCCTGCAATGCGAGTTTATCCAATGCCTCGCGGACTTGTTTACCGGCCCATAGTCCGGCGTTGGTCAACTGCCTAACCCACGGCTTGCCATCTCTGTTTGGACTCCACTTAAAGGCGTTATTCTTTAAAATCTTTCTGGTCTGCTCGTCCGGCTTACCCTCGAAAATGAACATTACGCGGTTCTCGTCCGTGTCTTCCTTGTATGTATAACCGGCCCCGGCCTGTTCGATGCTGACGCGCTCGGCAAGCTTCTGCAATGCCGCGATGCGGTCTTTAACGCGCTTGATGTTGGCGTTGTTATTGGTGAGTCGATACGATGGATAGCCAATGCGACCGGCAAAATCCTTCGTCAAAAGATTGGCGGCGGCTTCAGGAGAAAAGCCTAGCGCCTCGATGCCTTTAACGTCTTTCTTGCGCACCAGGGCATTAACCTTTTTCATCATCGCCTGTTCTTCTTCCATTTTCACAAGCTGAATTGAAAGCTTTCTTACTGCGTCCGGGTCATCGCTGGAAATTCCACCAGTTCCGACACTCTCGGCCTTGTCTGCGTAGTGCTTCGCTGTGTCGGCCAGGGCGAACGCCTTGCCGAACGTGTTGTGAATTTTTCCTCGATAGTTCCGGTCGCTCCGCTCCGAATGGTGGCCGATATGTATAGGCTGGCCGAACGGGATAACACTAGCCATCGATCTAGCGCGCTTATATGTCATGTCGCTGGCTGTGCTTGCCTGGGCTGCGCGAGCCTCATAACGCGCTTTGCGCTCGGCTTGTTTCGCTTCGTAGTGGTTCGGGATCGGCTCGGCCTCGACTGGCGCTACTGCCTCCGGTTCCGGGCTGGTTACGTCCACAGGAAAATACTTTGCGAATGCTTCGGGAGTAAGTGCAGCCTTGGCAGCGTCCTTTGTCCGGTAGCCGGTGAAAAAGTAATTGGCGTGAATCCCGACCGAGATTTTTATCAGTTCGTCGTTGCCGTCATAGTCGGCGTACACGCGATCAAATCCACCGCTTTTTTGACCGGCCTCCATCACGTCACTTGCGGTTACTGCATCTCTTGCGGCACCAGAATCCATTTCGTCGTATTTGTAGCAAGTCACCAGCGCGCATTCAGCAAGCAGTGACAGAATCTTCTTGAGGGCATTGCATCGGATGGTTTTCATAGACATTTTCGGCTTCCTTGTATTGACTGTTTTACGTTGACGGTTACTACTCT
>PKWO01000294.1 GCA_003132085.1 Oxalobacteraceae bacterium
GGCAACCATCAACTATAAGACGCCGGAAAAGGATCGTGAAAATGAATTCAAGATTCTTGCCAGCCAGGCAGATCAGCTTGCGAAGAACAATCCTGGCAAGGCAGAGCCGCTGGTTTGGCAAGCTATTGTGCTGGCTAGCTACGCCAAAGCCGACGGCGGTCTCGGCGCGCTGAGCAAGGTGCGCCAGGCACGCGATCTATTGTTGGCTGCTGAGAAAATTGATCCCAATACTCTCAATGGATCGATCTACACATCCCTTGGCAGTCTCTATGCCAAAGTACCCGGTTGGCCTATTGGCTTTGGCGACTCCGATAAAGCGCGCGCGTATCTGGAGACGGCATTGAAGATCAACCCGAATGGGATGGATGCGCACTACT
Source organism: Oxalobacteraceae bacterium (assembly GCA_003132085.1). Taxonomy (GTDB): domain Bacteria; phylum Pseudomonadota; class Gammaproteobacteria; order Burkholderiales; family Burkholderiaceae_D; genus PKWO01. Next base: position 378 of record PKWO01000294.1, read on the forward strand.
TCTATGGCGATTTCTTGGCTTCGCAAGGAGAGTATGGTCAAGCGATTAATCATCTCAACCAGGCTCTCGCCGCGCCATCGCGCGCTGGACGAGAAGATGCCGACGCAGGACGACGCAAGGAAGTCGAGGGATTGATCGCTGACATTCGGACAAAACACGGCGACCGGCTTGCAGCCAAATGAATCCCAGGCCGGTTCGTGGCGTTAAGAAGCGCATCGCAAACGTTTACACGGATTGGCCCGATACGTTGACGTGCGTGGCGCTTCCTAACCCTACCTAAATAAACTTGGCGGAATTCTTAGAAATTGTACGCCACGCCAACGGAAACCATGTTGTCGCTCATCGCCCCGCCTTGACCTGATTTTCCCAGTCCCGATACGTGGTCGTAGTCAACCCGAAGGTCAACATTCTTTTGCAGGCTGTACGTGGCGCCCACACCGAGAAGAGGACGTATCTTGGTGGATGAATCTCCAATACTTGCCATTGCCGGCGCGCTCGAGCTTAAGTTTGTTTTAACGATCGCAGCGACTGCTCCCACTTTTCCGAAGACGGATAGAGTTTCTGTGAGAGGAAGCATGCCTAGCGCCGCCAGATCGATACCGCCGGCTTTTTCAGTGGCTGTCGCGGCACCGCCGGCGAAGCTGGCCCTGTAATTCGCCGTGCCAAGATCAATATACCCGGTTTCAAGTGCGAAATTGGAACTGAATTTGTAACCCAACTGCAGCCGCCATTGCGTTCCGCTGCCACTATCGCTGCTACTCAGTCCCGTTGCGCCGACTGCCGTAAGATCACTATTGAATTTTGATTGGTCCAAGGAGAGACTGGAACGCGTTACTTCGCCCAGAACATATGCTCCTTCGGCAAGAGCGTTGATGGATATCGTTGCGAACAGCAAAGGTAGAGTGAATTTTAAATTCATAAGAGAAGCCCGTATTTTGATTGATCAATGTCGTTTATGGTGCTGCGACAAAAGTCTAAGAGCATGATTGATGCCAGTCATGTCAAGGCATGAACAACCCATTGATTTTTCAAGAGAGTAGGGAAATTTCCGGGCATTTTAATTCGGCAATAAATTCTATCCACTGCATCGGTTGACGACAATTTTTGCAGCGGTCGACAAAAATGTATCGGCGGCGAATCGGCCATCAAAAGCGATTCCAATTTGATCTGACTAATAGTGTAGTTGTGCCCGCTCGCGCGACAACAACGCGAGTAGCGTATCAATCCGATTATTATCGCAACAGACTGCCTGACCGACGGCGAACACCTGCGCCGTCAGATTGGTCAGGACCGAGCCGCTGGGCATCTCCAGCGCCAGTCGCGCACCGCGCTCCCAGGCAAGACGAGCGGTTTCAAACCAACGTACCTGTCGCGCCATATTGTTGGCGAGGTCGTCGACGATACGCTCCGGCTCGGAAACGGCACGTGCAAGGCAGCTGCTCAGATAACTCAGGGCCGGACGGTACACCGCCACGCTTGAAAAGGCCGCGCTCATTTTCACTGCCGCCGCATCGAACAGTTCGCAATGGGACGGCACACCGACCGCGAGGCGCTCTACTTTGGTCGCGCCTTGTGTGAGCGCGAGTCTCGTGACCAAACGCATCGGTTCGTCAGCCCCTGCAATCACGAACTGCGTGTGCGCATTCAGGTTGGCCAGGTAGACCGGCGTGGCAGGGGTATGAACACGTGCTATCAGCGGTTCCAGTTGATAGCGATTGAGGCCAATAATCGCGGTCATGCCGTAGCCATGCGGATACGCGCTCTCCATCAGTTGCCCTCGTTGCGCGACCAGTCGTACTGCGTCGGCATACTCAAGGACGCCGGCGACCACCGCCGCCGGGTAGGCGCCGATAGACAAGCCTGCAACCATATCCGGGCCGGCATTGTGCGCGACGAAGAATCTGGCCATTGCGACACCTGCAACCAACAGACACAGTTGGACCGCACGTGTGGACTCGAGCGCTTTGGACGTGTCCAGAAGTAACGGATCGTCGTGAAGTGCGTCAAAGGTTTCGTCAAGCGTACGCGCGACGGTCGGATGATCAGGAAGGGAATGCAGCATTCCGGGGTGCTGCGCGCCTTGGCCGGGAAAGGTGAACAGGATCATGATCGCGTCATGCTTTCCGCATTTTGGCGGTTGTCGGCCGCCCACGGATCACGGGTCAAAACCGGCCCCATGTCAGTCCTGAGCAGCACTCGTCCGTTTCCCTCGGCCCATTCAGAGAAGGAAAATGCACCGATGCCGGTGTCGACCTGCATATCAATGCGGCAAATTGAAGCCGACCATATTGTCCGAAGCTCCGCCATCTGCGGCGCGCTTAGAGGAACACCGGCGCGGATCAAAATGTCAAGATCGCTGTCCTCGCGGACCACCGGCAGACGGGATGCAAGCTGAAAGCCGACAGAGCCCGTTGGCCCCCAGGACAAGCCGGTCGCATCAAGTGACGGCGCCAAAACCGCGAGTGCTTCGAAAGCCCGCAACCGGTTGCGGTGATCGTTGATGTAACACCGCGAAGATTCAACCAGCATCTCCGGTCTGATGCTGGCTGCAACCGCATCGCGGTCCAGATAGACGGCCACGCGCTCGTTTCGCGTCTTGCCACGCAGGCCGACAGGGACCAATCGGGGATCGGCGACTCTCTCGCGCCGCACGACAGCCGGGGCGCGTAAAAGCCAGTCGGCGTTGGCCCAACATGGAAGCGAATCTACTGCCTTCAGTGCGTTGGCGTCGTCGATCCAGAGCAAGTCGTGCGGGCGGAAAACGTTGTCGCCGGATTCCGTAGATCCGAAAGCGACGGCGGTTTCCTCATCCACCCGATTGCGGGATGCGGCGTCCATGATCAACCCACAATGGCTTTGGTGGCAAAGAAAAGTACGGATGGCCCGAGCAAACAACCTATACCGGTGTGAAACGTCGCCACTAGCGCGCCGTACGGCACCAGGCGGCGATCGGTTGCCGCGAGTCCGGCGGAGACCCCGCTAACGGTGCCCGCAAGTCCGCCGAACACCATCGCCGATCTAGGCGTTTTCAGGCCAAGAAATCGTGCCGCGATGGGCGTGCCGACCATCACCATGATGGCCTTGACTAGCCCAGTGGCAATACTCAACGCCATTACCTCCGAACTAGCGCCAATAGCCGCGCCGGTGACGGGGCCGACGATATACGTGACGGCACCGGCGCCAATGGTCGTCATGCTGACCGCGTCGGTATAACCAAACGCCCAGGCGATGCTGGCACCGGCAACGAACGGCAGCACGGTGCCTAGGAACAATGCGGCAACGCCAATCAATCCGGCCTTCCGTGCTTCAGTCGCCTGCACCTCGAACGCGGTGGCGACGATGGCGAGNNCCGCCCATCAGCCCGATGCCGCTGAAAAATGTCACGTCAACCAAACCATTTTTACCGCCGCTGTGAATGCCTCCCCAGTAGGCCAGCGCCAAGCCGATTGTGATCGCGATCGCCGACCCGTGTATGCGGCCGAAGGTTAGGCTGCGCGATATTTTTCCCGACAATAGTACAATAATTCCGACCACGGCGAAGGCGGTGATAAGGCCATTCTGGCGTGCGGCCTTCTCGAATATTTCAAACATGGCGACTCCTAGCAGATTGGTTGGCTTTGATCAAAATCTACTGCCGCAACGCTTTCCGGACTCTCCATCCGATTGATCGCCGCGATACAGCACGCGCACACCGCTACCGCCGCAAATGCCGAGAGCAATGCCACCGGTCCGCCGCGTAGGGCCGCGACTACATTTTGCTGGGCCGCCATGGCGACGACCACCGGAATATACATGGCGCCCCAGTAGCCGACACCGGCCTCGGTAGGTTTGGGCAATAGCGCCCTCGGCACCATATACAGACGGGCGAATATTAATAAAAGCATGGCGATGCCGACCCCGCCAACATTCGCTTTAACGCCTAAGAGGATGCCCAGAAGGTCTCCCAGGAAGATGCCAAGCAGATGGCAACAAGCGAGTAAAGCGGTTCCATATATAATCATGAAATTGTCTCCTTAAAGGATCGTATAGTTATTTTCGAGCGTGGTATTTCTAAGTAGTAGCCGATAGTGTTCGCTGATTTTTTAGATGCTTCTCCTAATGGCTGCAATTGCTCATTTACCATTGGAGGCGCATTACTTCGCGCACTTTTCTTGAGGCGCGGCGGTGCTCTGCCCCTAGGCGACTGACGAGATTTCGGTCCGGGTCGGCAAGGATATCCAACAGAGCCGAGCGCAGGCAATTTTCGACGGCATTGATATCTGCGGCGGACGGAAAATCGGGGTCTTCCAAGTTCAGACATTCCCATAGCAAACCTAGCGATGCATAACTTTCAATGTCGTAGGCCATTGGTGGTATCTTCGACGCAAAGGACTCCAGCGCGTCGACCGAGCGCATCGTGATGCGTGCCGCCGATGCCTTACCCATCGCATGCACCATGACCTGAGGATCGTTGATCGCGATCAGGCGGTTAGCTTGATAGCCATGGGCGAGAAAAGCGCCGGACATTGCCTTGCCGACAATCAGCCCGATCACCGGATGGCCGGCAAGACGGGCTCTGGCATAGGCGCCGGCGGCACCGGCCAAGGCCTGATGGATCCCGAATCCTTCCTCGCGCCGACCGTAGGCTTGACTAGTCACGTCGATCACCGCGACGATCGCCCTTTTGGACATGCGGTCGCTATCTTCCGCGATGATTTGATGTACCGCTCTGGCTATCTGCCAACCCTCCGCCAAGCCGACCTCGCCGTTGCGCGCACGTGGGAAGCGATTGTCAGGGTCCGGCACCACCGCGATATAGCGTGCACCGAGATTGCCCAGGCTGGCGTCGGCCACCAGCACTGACGCGGGGTACCCGGGAACCAGCGGGCCATTGGCGGTCAGCGATGAAACCCAGATCGCTCCGCGACTTCGTTCTAAGGCTGCTTTCATGCTGGAAGTCCCTTCCGGTAGATGGCGCGAATCTGCTCCGGCGTTGCCTGGACGCCGGTATCCACTGCGGCCAGGCAAGCTAGAAAATCCCGATATAGATCGCTACGATTTTCACTGGGCAAGCCTTGCCGGAACAAGTCGCCGATCACACTCTGGATCTGCCGGGCATCGTCTTCGACATAGGCGTCGACCAGTCTCGATCGATAGCGCTGTTCGCCGCCGGTAAAGCTCCAAATGAAAGGCTTGTCGCGCGAGTCGTACTCGTCGATACCGGCCTCTTGTTCAATCACCGCAGGGCCGTTAAGGCCGAGCCTCGCCTCACGGGTAACGACCACATAGCTGCACAATGCAGCAGCGATCGACATGCCGCCGAAGCAGCCGACCGTGCCGGCCGTCACCCCGATCACCGGTTGATAGCGGCGTAGGTCAACGATGCCGGAGTGGATTTCTGCGATCGCTGCCAGACCGAGATTCGCTTCCTGGAGGCGAACACCGCCTGTTTCAAACAGGATGATCGCTCTGGTTGGAATACCGTTGCGGTTGTCGTCGGCCGCCATTTCCAACGCACCGGCGATCTTGGCGCCGCCAACCTCGCCCAAACTACCGCCTTGGAACGCACCCTCCATCGACAAGATCACTGACGGGTGGCCGTCGAACGTGCCCTTGGCGACCACCACGCCATCGTCTGACTGCGTAACGATTCCTTGCATGGCGAGCCAGGGCGAAGTGATGCGATCGAAGGGGCCAACCAACTCGCGCATCGAACCGGCGTCCAGCAATACGCGCGCGCGACTGCGCGCATCGAGTTCGATAAAGCTCTCACGATGTAGTAGTTGCTCAATGTTCATGCGCTTCTGGCCTCCCATTCAACTGGTTCAACTCCTCAAACGCTTGCTCGATCCGTATGCGCACCACTCCAGGAGTTGCGCCGAAATCATTGATTTCGATCTTGCAAGCAGGTAGTAGCGCTGCGGTGAAAATGCGCGTCATGAGGGCTTCCCACACACGGCCCATGCCGTCGACCGACGTGTTGATCGCGATCGTGACGACACCGGCACCTTGCGGCTCCAACAGGACTTCGAGATCGCCGGAACCGACCACGCCGGTCAACACCCGTTGTTTGGCAGGTGCCCCGGCAGGATATTCGTAAATAATCTTTTCCATCGTCGTCCTTTAATTTAGTGCGCCAAATCTGTCCTAATACGATCCAGAAACAACGTCGCGGCCAGCAAGTCGGCGGCGCCGCCGGGCGAGACCCGCAAGGTCAACATCTCCGCCTCGTATTGCTGCAGTGCCGTCGCGCCGTCGCTGTGGGCGGCACCGCCTGCCGCAAGTATTCGCCGCGCGCCGGATTGCACCGCAGTCAGCGCGTCAGTTCCGCCGCGCGACAGGACGCAGGTATCATCGAGGTCGGAGACTATCGCCAACAGCGCGTTGAGCCGTGCTGCATTTTCGCCATGCCCGCTTGCGCGCGAACGTTCCAACGTTGGCAAGGCAATGTCGATCACGTGCGGGAACCCTGCTTGCGCCTGCGCACGCGCGCCGCCTACCCCATAATCGCGGCATGCGCGCTCGCCTTTGTTGCCGGTGGTAACGGGAGCAAAACGGTCATGGCAACGCGCCAATGCGCCGGCGCGGGCCGCCACCGATTGCGGCGCAAGCGACAGACAATCTTGTGCCGCAGCGGAAACAAGCAGACCGAGAGCCCAGACCGCCCCTCGATGAGTATTCGTGCCGCCGGTCGCTTGCATCATGGCGCGCTCGCCTTGGCGGCCAATGGCGCCGATTTCCTCACGCAAAGTCTGCTGGTCCGCGATAGTTTGACCGGCGCTCGCCATGGCGTGAAACGTCGAGTGCAAGGCCCACGCCGAGTGACACATCAAATTCCAACTAAGGTCGATATGCGCGCCGCGGCTACGCATATCGACCAGGCCCGGTTTAGGCGTTAACATGACCTCGGCAATCAAGGCGGAAACCACTGCGTCTGCCAAATAGTCGGGCAGCGATCCGGATACCCGGTTGAGCGGAGGCGACGTCTGGAACCTATCAACGGCCACGGTTGGCGTCATCACCAACTCCTGAATTTGCCGGGTGGCTGGTAAAGGCCGTCGGACCAACTCACCAGATCCGCCACGCTCTTGGCAGCCAGAAGCGAGCGAGTAGCTTCGGTGCGATTAACTCCCATGTCCTCAGGCAGTGCGACCAAACCCTCCTTGCGCATGCGGGCTGTGGCTTTGGGATCATGCGTGAGTCCGATTGGCGTAACGCCCGCAACGGCGGCCAGCATCGCTTTACGCTCTTCAAGCGAGCGGGCCTTATACAGGTAGGCGATGCCTTCCTCAGTGAGCACATGGGTGACGTCGTCGCCGTAGATCATCACCGGCGCGATCGGCATGTTCGATTCGCGCCCGACCGCTACCGCATCGAGTGTCTCGACGATGGTCGGTTGCCCGCCTCCTTGAAACGTCTCCACCATTTGTACTACCAGCTTTTTGCCGCGCGCCAGAGGGTCGGCGGTCTCAATCAAGTCTAGCCACGCAGGGCTTGCATGCCGCCGTCCATGCGGGTCGTGGCCCATGTTGGGCGCACCGCCGAAACCGGTGAGGCGGCCGCGGGTGACCGTGGAGGAGTTAGCCAGGCCATCCATTTGCAGCGTGGACCCAATGAACAGATCTACCGCATACTGTCCCGCCAATTGGCACAGAGCGCGATTCGATCGCATGGAACCGTCTCGCCCGGTGAAAAACACGTCGGGTCGAGCGGCTACATAATCTTCCATCCCCAATTCGCCGCCAAAACAGTGAACGCTCTCAACCCAGCCTGATTCGATCGCCGGGATCAATGTCGGGTGCGGGTTCAACGCCCAGTTCTTGCATATTTTTCCCTTAAGGCCAAGTTTTTCGCCGTAGGTCGGCAGTATCAGTTCAATCGCTGCGGTATTGAAGCCGATTCCGTGATTAAGTGACTGTACGCCGTGACGTTCATACACTCCGCGAATCGCCATCATGGCCATCAGAATATGCACAGGCTTGATCAGGCGCGGATCACGTGTGAAGAGCGGTTCAAGGGAAAACGGCCGGTCCGACTGGACCACAAAGTCGATCCAAGAGCCTGGGATATCGACGCGCGGCAAGTCGGCCGGATTATCCACTATCTCGTTGACCTGAGCGATCACGATTCCGTCGCGGAATGCCGCCGCTTCGACCAACGTAGGCGTATCCTCTGTGCTCGATCCGGTATAGAGATTGCCTTGCCGGTCCGCTTTGAAACCGGCGACCAGCACGACGTTTGGCGTCAGGTCGACGAAAAGACGCGCATAGAGTTCGATGTAGGTGTGAATCGCACCGACTTCCAGCAGGCCGTCTTGTAAGAATTGTGAAATGCGCAAGCTTTGTGCGCCGGCGTAGGCGAAATCCAGCTTGCTGGCAATGCCTCGCTCGAATAGATCGAGGTGTTCCGGGCGGCTGACGCTGGGCATAATCATATGCAATCGATTTACTTTGGCGGGATCGACTTTAACCAATGAGCGCGACAGAAAGTCTGCCTGTTTTTGGTTGTTGCCCTCAAGTACAACCCGGTCGCCGGACGCAATCAGCAACTCCAGTGCGGTAACAATGGCGTCGGAGGGCAAGACCGGACCATCGGCCAAGTGGCGAACCAGCGCAAGACGGCGTTGTTTTTCGGTTCTACGTTTGCTCCAACGCGGGTCGGGCGGGGTTCTGGCTAACATGATCACTCCGGCAATTCGATCTCGATAATTGCACGATAGGGGCAATGCGACCGCTTTTCAATCAACCTTGATGCGGTTTCATTACTGTGGGGCTAATGAATTAAGGTGTTTATGTTATTATGCTCCTACTGCTCCTACCGCTCCTACCCCATTAAGGGCGTTGAACAGTTCCTTTTCAGCGTACATCTCTATTCCGCGCGACGTGTCGGCCTACACAAGGAAATGGCGGCCATATGGCAATTGATGATTCAATCACGCTGAAAAAGCTCGAGGTCTTTTTGGCTTTCATGACCCATAACAATATGGCGCGGGTGTCGGAGCGACTGGGGCAAAGTACGGTAAGCGTGCATAGAGCATTGCATTCGCTGGAGGACGCGGTGCGCTGTCCACTCTTTAAACGGGAGGGGCGCAGCCTGATTCCTTTGCAGACCGCTTATACCTTTGCCGAATACGCGAAGCGAGCAATACACGAATGCGAACAGGGCGTCGACAAAGTGCGCGAGTTGGCTGGGTTCAATGCCACCCGTCTGAAGATAGGGTCGCTCTACTCGCTTACTCTTCGTTGTATCCCTGAGCTGGTGATTGGACTCAAGTTGCGCAAACCCGAGTTGGATATCGATTTGACGCTGGGTTCCAATCTTGACCTGTTGCAAAGTCTAGAAGATGGCCGGCTAGACGCGGTGGTTATCGGCACGCAGGGCGAAGAACCCGAGAGCAATCTGGTTTCCGTTCCCCTGTTCAACGATGATATTTTTTTGGCGGCCCCCCTCGGCTCTCCCTATGCTAACTGTACGCATATCGATTTGCAGGATCTGCGTGACGAAAAATTCATTGTCCTTCGCGATGGCTTTGCCACGGCTAACAGTTTCATAGACGCCTTTGAACGCGCCGGTTTCACTCCCGACATTGCAATGCGTGTTGCCGATATTTTCTCGCTGATCAATCTGGTCAGCGGAGGCATCGGATATAGCCTATTGCCGGGTCGGGTGAGCGCCTTCAGTTCGCATATTCAGCTGATTCCGCTCGATGGAAAATATGCGTCCCATCAACTTATTACGCTGCTGCTTCCGAAAAATCGGGAACGCGACCCTAACCTGCTCGCACTCGCTGCGGAATGTCGGATGTACGGGTGGCGAGATAGTCATTCGTGAACGTTGCGCACCCGGCGGGCAACGCAGGAAATTCCCAGTACGCGTTCAATTAGCGGAAGAGGCTGCTCTCCGCCTTGCTAAGAAAAGCATAAGACTGTCTGTATTTCACAGTTAGTTACTCGATAGAACCGCTCGCATCATTGGTCAATCTCGATTGTTGTAATTCTGCAAATCTTCAAAGGCCGCGCGCGTCACTCCGGCAACGCTATTTTATGATCGACGCTGAATTGGTAGTCTTGGAATATATGCTCTGCGCTGAGGGTCAGGTAACTGCCGTCTTCCAGACGCCGCGTGGTGTCTTTGAGGCGGTAGGTATACTGGCCGCAGGTCCAGCAATTGAAATTGCGCATGTGCGTGCACAAGCAGGTCTTGTCCATCACTGAAATATTTGTGCCCTTGGGATGCGCTGCCACCTCGCGGTTATAGGCGGTAATGTAGGCGCAATTGCCGTTGCCGTCCAACAGGTAGCCGTAGGACTCGCAGTTGGGACGGATTCCGGAGCCGATGGCCGGCGTATTTTTCAGCATCCGCATCGGGTAGCCCGTCGGCGAGATGGTATTGACTACGATGTCTTCTTCGCTCGCCTTGAAGTATTCCTGCTTCACCTTGGCCGGCAACCCGCACTCGTTGCTGACGGTAAAACGGGTCGCCACCTGGACTGCGGCAGCGCCGCCTTCCAGGAATGAAACGGCATCGCTGCCGGTAAAAATGCCGCCGGCCGCAACCAACGGTATATTCAACTTTTCAGCTTGCAGATAGGCTGATATCTCGGCCATGATAGTGGCCAGATCGTACTGCGCCCAATCCATCCCGAAGCCCAGGTGTCCGCCGGCCAGCGGCCCTTCTACCACCACGTAATCCGGCAAACGGTCGAGCCTCGCATTCTTGCGCAGAAATATCTGCAGCGCCCGTAACGACGAGACAATGATGCCGAGCTTGGCATCACGAAATCTCGGGTGCTCAGCAAGCAGTCCAAATGAGCCCAAATGCAAACC
>PKWO01000292.1 GCA_003132085.1 Oxalobacteraceae bacterium
GGTCGTCGACCATGTCCCAGGGTTCAAGTCGTCGTGTGCTCGATACCAGCGCGCGCCGCAGTCGGTCGAGAGGGAAAAGGGCCGGGTTCAGGAAAGCAGAACCGAATGGCACGATGTCGCGCGCGCGCGCAGAGCCGAGGATCGTGCAGATCAAGTCGTTAACCTCGACGGCTTGGATTCCAGGCTGTGGGTCGGAGGTTCGTGGTTCCGCGAGCAGCACGCCGTTGGCGCGTGCGGCGACGAAGTAGCCTGACCGTGGTACCGCGCGAACCAAGCCGCGGGACTCGAGCAGGTAGTAAGCCTGGAACACCGTGCTTGGGCTCAGGCGCCGACTGGCACAAGTCTGGCGAACGGAGGGCAAGCGGTCCCCGGGGCGCAGCACCCCGGCAGCGATCTGCTGCTGGAGTTCTTGAGCCAGAGTTTCGAACCTCGAAGGGGCGGTGGGTGGGCGGATAGGCATGGTGTCAGCACCACGCCTCAGTCGACTGCCGGCTGGATAGAGGAGCACTGCTACAGTCTACCGATTTAACGTCGAAATGCAAGCTGGCCTGGCATTGGGCAGCGTAGACCGTGGACCACCTTCTGAACCCTTGGCCCCGCGAAGCCTCCGGAAGCGCGCGACGGCTATCAAGTCAAGTGGACGGCTCCCGGTCTGGCAGACAATCCCCGCCTCACGCCGAAGCACGGTCGAACGTTGGAACTTATGCCGCTCAGGTGGCTGTGACGGCGGGTTCCTTCATTGCGACTCTGGCCCCCCGTGGTCATTGCAATCGTAGGGGGCACGTTTGATTTTTGGTGAGCAGCCATAAGGAGAGGAGTGATGAGCTGCCTAACTGTTCCGATCGGCACGGATTCACAACAGCAGGCGGTGGTTTGCCGCAAATGTCGTGAACTGATTACCTCAACGTTGAACGTCCGCTCGAACGAGAAGTAGTCATCCAACCAAAAGGTGTCGACGGATCGCTCTAGGTTGGATACCGGCTGTTGGGATTCAAGAGGTCAACAGCCGCTCAGGGTCGTTTTCACCCTGTCACGGTCCGCCGAAGCGGACAGTCAACTGTCAAATCTTTGTTACCGCCAACAGTGCGCCGACAACGGCGGCTTCGAGGCTGTAGCAGGCGAAGATCGCGCAATTTTTCCACTGTACGAACGGCCGGTTACTAGCATACTGCCGACAGTCGCGCGGTGCCGCCGAATTTCCGCAACCAGTCTGAACCGGACAAACGAACACGCAGTTCGACTGGACGGACATGGTGATTTGCGACAGTCAATATATTCGACACAATATAATAATTCAGGACGCTGCACTGCACAAGAGGAAGCCAATCATGGCATCTTGAAGTTGGCTATGCTACAAGTTTGACGGCCCGCAGTTTCCCCATTCGACATTGGGATGGCAAGATCGATGCGAATACGCAACGGGTACTGGCATCCTGCACACGCGATTAAAATTAATCTACGATTGAAATTAACCTACTTGACATATTAAACCTAATAGGTTAATATCCATTTCATGGAGAAAAGCACGCCTCATTGCAAGCTGTCGGTCGTCAAGACAATGGTCAATGCAGGGCAGGTGAGCACAACGAAAGCTGCTCGTGACGGTGGCGTAGCCTTAGGCTTTGACTTTGACGGCATGCTTGGCGTGATTTTGGCGCTAACCAATGCCGACTTCTACAAGAGCATGACAACCCACGCGGATCACCGGGTGTGGCAGGATGTGTATCGCCCAACAACACCAATTGGTGAGGTATATATCAAGCTTACGGTTATTGATGACGTGCTCATCGTGTCTTTCAAGGAGCTATGATCATGAAATGTCCAACCTGCGGAGCGGCAACGCTGGTACATGATACCCGCGATGTTCCCTATATCTACAAAGGTGAGTCGACCACTCTTCCCCAAGTGGCCGGCGAATTTTGCACCGCCTGTGACGAATTCATTTTAAACGCGGCGGAGTCCCGTCGCACCATGAAACTGATGTTGGCCTTCAACAAGCAGGTCAATGCGTCGATTGTTGACCCCGAGTTCATTGTTAGCGTGCGCAAGAAGCTTGGCCTTGACCAGCGTGAGGCCGGTGAAATATTTGGCGGCGGCGTTAATGCATTTTCGCGCTACGAAAATGGTAAGACCAAGCCATCGCTCGCACTCGTGAAACTATTGAAAGTGCTTGATCGGCATCCCGATTTGCTGGATGAGGTCAGAGCGGTTTGATTGTCGCTGATGGGCATGAGTTGCCAGTCACGAATTTACTCGAAGGCCGTAACTCGTATTGAACGATGTAGCCTACCTGGCTGTCGTCAAAGGTAATTCCCCGCGCAAAACCAAGCCGCCAGCGAGAGCCCAGCGTCTGTTGAATTCCTTTTTTCACATTTCGATCACGCGAACAATTCGTCGCGCAAACGCAACACCAATCACGTCGATTTTCCTAAACGTTGTAACATTTTATTTCTGTTTGTTACAGCGTGCGTTTTATCGAAGAGCGAAGCCTACACGACAAAGCCGGGCGCTGCAGAATTTTTTTTCGATCTCGTTTAAGCACCTGATTTATATGGAATAACGGATGCCGTTTCGCGCCTGCTTCAATGCATCGGAACGGTACGCTTGCCCGCATGTGCGGCGTGTTGGCCGTCATTTTCAGCCGTGAAATTCATTCCCTTTTCGATCCAACTGAAATGTTTTGATACATGACGCTGCGCGGGCGTCGATAGCGCGCTGATACATTCAACACCGCGGGAACATCACACGCAATAGCGCCATGAATTTCGGCGTGCGGGCCGCGGTGCGGTCTTCTCATTCCGACATAAAATTTTTTGAACCTTTTAAATTTTGTGAACTCCATGAATGGTTGCTTGTGTATTTTTTCGCTGCAAATTTTTTGCAAGAATCCGTCAGGGGCAACTGCGATGCAGACTCTCTGCCGGAAATGTAACTGAAAACTTTTAGGATCATCAACAATGAAAAAATCACTTCTTGCACTCGCGGTTTTGGGGGCATTTTCTTCCGCTGCGCTGGCTCAAACGAACGTCACGATGTACGGCGATATCGATACCGCCATTCGCTCCACCACCAATGCTGACGCTGCCGGCGGCCGCCAGATCGGATTGGGCAGCGGCATATTCGAAGGTTCTCGCCTGGGCTTCAAAGGCACCGAAGATTTGGGCGGCGGCAGCGCTGCCGTGTTCGATTTGGAAGCGGGTTTCGGCACCACCACCGGCACGCTCGATCAGCAAGGTCAATTGTTCGGTAGCCAGGCATGGGTCGGTTTGAAGAACAATTCGCTGGGTGAAATCGACGCCGGCCGCCAATACGGTCTGGCTTACCAGACGTTGGGCAGTTACTCGCCGCTGGGTCGCGGCGTCGCTACCGCGCAAGGCAATGTGGCCGAAACCGCATGGCAGGTCGGCCTGTTCGGCGCGCGCTTCGACAATTCGCTGGAATACACCAATAACTTCGGTCCGATCAAGACGCAATTGCAATACTCGACCGGCGGCGTAGCCGGCGCCACCAGCGTTGGCGCCACAAGCGCATTGGCCGTGGTCTACGCGACAGGCCCGCTCAGCGTCGGCGGCGTGGTCCAGCAATCGAAAGATGCGAATTCGAAGAATGTGACCGTGTGGGGCCTGGGCGGTTCTTATGTCGCCGGCCCGGCAACGCTGTTCCTTTCCTACTTCGACGCCAAGCGCGACGCCGGCTTTGGAACCGCAGCGAACCTGAGCGGCGGGCCGCTTGCCAATACCAACCTGATGGCCAACACCAACACGCTGCTGCAGCGTGACGACGATGTGTGGACTACCGGTGCCGTATTCCAGGCGACGCCGGCTTTGGCGTACACGGTGGGCTACATGCACGACTCGGTCAAGAACGATTCGGATCTGGGCAATAGCGGCAAGGTGTCGACGCTGTATGCAGTCGCCGACTACAACCTCTCCAAACGTACCGACGTCTATGTCGAACTCGACCATACGACCTTGGGCGGCGGTGAAATCACCAGCAATGACGTGCTGTCGATTCCCGGCGGCAGCGGACGCACCGGCCTGGCAACCGGCTTGCGCATAAAGTTCTAATCCCTCTTTTGCGGATTTGATCCAATAGGTTGTTACGACTAGCGTGGCGCTGTTGCGCCACGCTAGTGTCGTCGCTTCCGGCTAATTTCGGTTCAAGAAAGTCCCGCTCTGCGTGCTGCACGCATACCCCGGTAGGGGTGAGTTGCATGAGTTGTGTCAGGTGCGGCAGGTGCGGCAGTCCGCGTTCATTACCCGCGATAAAATTGTCACAACAGTCTTGACATCGGTTTCGCTTCCATATTAGTATGCATATACATGGATGTATATGCATTAACAAAGGGCTAATAACAGAAAAATGAATATGTTGAGTCAATGCACTTGCTCGAAACTACGGCAACTGACACGCAAGATGACCGGCATCTACGATCATCATCTGGCCGCCGACGCGCTCACCATCAGCCAATATTCGTTGTTGGCGCGGATCGGAAAGTATGGGCCTGTCGGCGTGATTCCATTGGCGATGCAGATGGGGATGGATCGCAGCACGATGAGCCGCAGCCTGAAGCCGTTGATCGGCGCGGGCTGGATTGAAACCGTCGATCTGCCGCTGGAGATGCTGACCGATAAACGGTCGTTCGGCGTCCGCTTGAGTGCGGCAGGGAAGCGCAAGTGGCATGCGGCAATGCCGAACTGGCGCAAGGCGCAGCATGAAATTGGCGCGATATTAGGTGACAAAACGCTGCAGGAGTTGGAGGGTCTCATCGACCAAGCCAACGGCAAACTCGAAAATTTCTAAGATTATTATCATGAACCAAGCAATCCGAATCATCATGTCGCGCACACGGTTCAATTACGTGTGGATCGTCGTCGGCACCATTTTTCTGGTGCTGCTTGCGGCTGCGGGAATTCGCGCCGCGCCATCGGTGATGATACTGCCGCTGGAACACGAATTCGGCTGGAGCCGCACCGTCATTTCGTTTGTCATTTCGGTCAATATCGCGCTGTATGGATTGATCGGGCCGTTTTCAGCGGCGGCCATGCAGCGATACGGCATACGGCCTATCGTATTGGGCGCGTTGGCACTGCTGGCGGTTGGCACCTACGCCAGCACGTTTATGACGATGCCGTGGCATATGGTGCTGGCGTGGGGCATTCTGGTGGGCGCCGGCAGCGGCGTCGCCGCCAACACGCTGGCCGCGACCGTCGTCGGCCGTTGGTTCGAGACCCGGCGCGGATTGGCAATGGGTTTGCTGACCGCTAGCGCCGCCACCGGGCAGATGGTATTTTTGCCCCTGATGGCGTACATGGTCGATCATTTCGGCTGGCGCTCGGTGGCCATGCTGGTGGCCGGCGTGGCGGCATTGGCGATACCGTTGGTTGCGGTATTCTTGCCGGAACGCCCGCAAGACATCGGCTTGAAAAGTTACGGCATGACGGAAGACTTGCCGGTGGAGTCGCGCTCCGCGTTGAAAAACCCGCTGGCGATTGCGTTCGACGCGCTGCGCAAAGCGATCAGAGTCCGCGATTTCTGGCTGCTGTTCTTCAGTTTCTTCATTTGCGGCATGAGCACCAACGGTTATATCGGCTCGCATTTCATTGCTATGTGCGGCGACTATGGGATTCTGGCGGTTGGCGGCGCCAGCATTCTTGCGGTGATGGGCGTGCTCGACCTGGTGGGGACCACGCTGTCGGGCTGGCTGTCGGACCGCTTCAACGCCCGGGTGCTGTTGTTTTGGTATTACGGGCTGCGCGGCATCGCATTGATTTTTCTGCCGCATGCATTCGGGCTCAGCTATTTCGGCTTGCCGGTCTTTGCGATCATTTACGGCCTGGACTGGATTGCCACCGTGCCGCCGACCGTTCGTTTGGCCAATGATGTCTTTGGAAGGCTGGCCGCGCCGATCGTGTTCGGCTGGATCGTCGCAGGGCATCAATTAGGCGCCGCAAGCGCCACCATGCTGGCCGGGTACATGCGCAACAGCCTGGGCAGCTACACGTTATCGTCGATGTTGATGGGCAGCGCCTGCATTGTCGCCGCCGTCATGGTGCTGCGCATCAAGGGGCATCGCGTCGGCGGCGAGTTGATCGGCGCAACGCCGGCGTTTGTCCGTCGATAGCGCGACCCGCTTCTTTCCCCTGGAAGGAAAAAGGAGCGGGTCGTTTGCTCAACTGTTCGTTCGCGAGCAGCCGGCCGGATCGCGCAACCTGAAGCGTCGCGGCTACAGCCGAACGTTTTCAGCTTGCCGGCTGCTGCGCCGACAGCGTGCTCATGTCGATCACGAAGCAATACTTGACGCCGGCGCGTTCCATCCGTTCGAACGCATGATTGATGTCTTGCATCGCGATCATTTCGCAATCCGGCAGGATGTTTTTCTCGGCGCAGAAGTCGAGCAATTCCTGCGTCTGCGCGCCGGTTTGATCTACGTCAAAGTTTGGCGACATTGCGGTGCTGCCGGACGGATAAAAGACGAAAAATTATTTACAATGGTCGATGCCGATCGGCGACAATTGCCGCATGGCGGGTCTGTCGGGATTTCCCAACGGGTGAGCGCAACCCCGGGATTGCAGCGCAAAGGGCTAACGTGAAATCAATACGATGGCAGGATTGGATCGATATTCTTTTGGGCCTTTGGCTCGTCGTCTCGCCATGGCAAATGGACTACACACTGCACCACGCGGCCACCGGAAACGCCTGCGGCGTGGGTGCGGTGCTGATCATGTTTAACCTCATTTCGGTCGGCAGGCTGCTGGAACAGGGACAGGAAATCGTCAATATCCTGCTGGGCGGCTGGCTGATTCTTTCCCCCTATGCGCTTGATTTCGCCAGCCAGAGGGAGCCAACCGTCAATGTGATGGTGGTGGGCGCGACGGTTATTTGTCTCGCCGTTTGGCAGATGATCGATGCCGTCAGGATTGGGAAGGAATAATTTTTTTCATGCGCCGCCAGACCGATATCGGCATGCTTCCATCCGGTCTAACCGGCACGCGATAGCTGACTTCATCGCCGTTCAGTTCATCACTCCTTTTTTGCTGTGTTCGCTCCCAATTCGGGAACGAGGCGTTTTCCATGCTGAACGTCAGTGTTTTCGCGACCGGATCGATGCTTAATTAGGTAGTCATCGCGCCGTCACAATTGGAATCTAGCATTCCTGCTCTGACGGCAGATAAACGATTTGAAACATTGACCTGAACCTGACCGGCCGTCGCCCCGCTTTGTGGTTTGATTCTCGCGTTGGTAAAGACAATTTTCCCCGGTAAAACATGACATTTACTAAAACAAGCATTCAGCCCCGCAAGTTTGCACATTACAACGCGATTACAATTTTTTTAGTGATGCTGCTGCAGCATGAATCGGCTAACGCTGTCGATGCGATAGCGAACGAGGATGTGATTTCGGTTCAGGTCAACGGTAGTCTAACGAATTCGACTCCGGAATTTACTAAACTGCAAATTGACAAAAGCAGCCCGCAAACGTATTTGACGAACGAAACCATTCAGAAGATCGCTTCGCCATTTTCCGATTACGGCACCTTGGCAAATTTCACACCGAGCTTTGTCAGTAGCGCTCCCAATGGGAACGGCTTCGACGCTGCCAAGAATCAAACCCTGCGTGGCTTTGCCGATGGACAGTTCAATGTGACCTTGGATGGCATTCCATTTGCCGATCCGGATGGATTTTCGCACCACTCCACATCCTACTTCCCGGCTGCCACGATTGATCATATGGTGATTGACCGCAGCCCTGGCAGTGCGACCGATCTCGGTTACGCCACCATCGGCGGTTCGATGAATGTGAGCTCGTTGCAGATCCCGCTAAAGGCGGAAAATTATTTGTATGGCAGCTACGGCTCCTTTGCCACCAGTCAGGCGGGTGCGCGCCTGAATACAGCTAAACCGGCTGAAGACGGCCAAACCGGATTCATGGTGAATGTCGAACATATGCAATCCGATGGCGCGTTGTCCCACGCCGACGGCCGCAAGGACGATCTGTTATTGAAGACCGAATCGCGCTTCGGCGGCGCGACGTTGACTGCCTTCTATGCGTACGACCGTTATCACTTCAATAATCCGTCGAGCGTGACGACGGCGCAAATAGCCGCCTACGGCACAGGATTCGGCTTTACCGCAGTACCCGGCACGCCAGATTATTTTGGTTATTCCACGACTGACCGTAGCAGTGATTTTGGCTATGTACGATTGCAGTCAAGTCTGAACGCCTGGCATTTCGACGAAAAGCTGTATACCTATGCTTATCGGAATAACGGCTTGAGCCTGAAGGGAGACGACACCGCCTCTCCTGTCGGGAACGGCTACGGCGTACCTTCTACGGACATTGGCGGGCGTGTCAGCAATGAACACTATCGCACATTTGGAAACATTGTCGAGGCCGACCATCAGGATAGCATGGGGGTCTTTCGCGGTGGCTTGTGGCTGGAGCATAGCCGGGAAGTCTATTACCGGAATGCGCTCGACTTGAGCACCGGCGCTGTGTATGACGCCAACAAGAACGCCGATTCGCCGGTCTTGTTCAATTATGAAAGCACACTCAATACGGTGGAACCGTTTGCCGAATACGAGTGGAAAGCAAGCGATGCGCTGACCGTCCGCCCAGGCCTGCGTTACCAACGCGTCAGCCGTGGCTTTGATGCTTCGGTTGTGCCGAACTCCCTACCCGGCACCAATGGGGAAGTGGGCCGCAGCGTCCACAGCACATTGCCCAGCCTGGATGGCCACTACGCGCTTACACCAAACATGCAGATGTTTGCGCAATGGTCGAAAGGTGCGCTCGTGCCGAACCAGAGTTTCTTCTACTCCAGCAATCCGACTGCGGGCAATCAGGCGCAACCGGAAACCTCGCGCGCGTTGCAAGCCGGCATCACGATTGGATCGACCAAGGCTAGCCTGACGCTCGATGCGTACCAGATCAAGCTCGACAATTATGTATCGACAGTGACCGTCGCCGGCAATACCGAATACGTCAACGATGGCGCGGTGCGCTACCGGGGCATTGAATTGGAAGGTAATCGATTTATCGGTGCGGGCTTTCGAATCATCGGCAATGCGAGCGTTGTACGCGCGCAGTTTGAAGAGTCGGGTATTACTTCGCCCGCCCAACTAGCGGGCGACGATATTCCTCTCGCACCTCGCTACATCGGATTGCTGGGAGTGTTGTACGAACATGACATGTGGAGCGGCAGCCTGTTGACGAAGTTCATCGGCTCCGAATACCAAGGAAAGAACGGCAGTTCGGATGGGCCGAACTACCTGGTCGGAGCCTATTCGTACACGAATTTGAATATCGCCCGCTCGATGACCGATCTTACCGGCATTCCAAACGCGCGAATCGGCTTTTCGATCAACAATTTATTGAATCAAGCTCCTGTGACAGACACTGCTGGACCATCCGCAGCCGGACCATTGTTGGTGAACGTATTGGCAAGACGAAACTTCCTATTGTCTCTGAGCGGCGATTTCTAAAAGTGGCAAATTCACTCGCCGGGTTGCTTTTCAGCTCGCCAAAGCGACCCGTGCCCACTAGTCGGAAATACGACTCGCTGGAAGCGTGTTGCCTTGGGCAAATGAAAATCCTGTCATACTTTTAAAGCGCGCAACGCTCGACCCTCGACATTTAACAACCGTGTCTATTGGTCATTCCACAGTCACAATCCAACATTAAACTCGCCTGACGGTAAACGCCGAATCGGAAAAGCATTCTGCAACTCGTCCACGAGATTTCAACGTGGATGAAAGCTTGACGGTCATGGCGTGTTTGAAATGCGTATTCTCCCCCGTAGCCTTCTCGCCTCAATGTTTTGATTTTCATCTACATTCTAGGAGCGCAATTATGAATAAAAGAATAATCGCAATTGGAGCGTCGATTTGCGTTGCCGCTATAGCGTCCGGCTGCAATTCGAATAACTCCACCAGTTCGAGTTCGAGTTCGACAGCGCCAGCCGCTTCGTTAGGCACAGTTGCAACCACGGTATTGCCTACCGGCGTTTCGATGTCGCCGACCGCCATGCCCGGCTCGACTTATATCCCGCTCGTTCCCGGAATGAAAACCAATCCGGCATTGCCGGCAGGTTACGCGCAATCGGAAGTCTTGAGTCCAGACGGCAAAACCTTGCTGGTGTTAACCACAGGTTATAACTATGTGGTCGATTCAAAAGGAAATGAAGTCGCAAGCGATTCGACGCAATTTATTTTCGTCTTTGACGTCACCACCGATACGCCTGTCCAAAAGCAGGTACTGTCAGTGACAAACAGCTACGTCGGCATCGCATTTTCTTCTGACGGCACCAAATTCTACGTCCCGGGAGCCGGCGAAGACAACATACACGTTTTTGCATCGACCGGCGGCACTTGGGCCGAATCGGGTACGCCTATTGCGCTCGGTCACAAGACCGCCAATGGTCTCCAGCAAGGGCCGACCGCAACGACGATCGCCGTCACGGCAGACGGTACGCGCGCAGTGGTCTCCAACCGCTACAACGACTCTGTCACGCTGGTTGACTTGGTCAAAAAGGTCGTAATCGCCGAGCAAGACCTTCGTCCAGGCAAGAGTGGCGGCGCCAGTGGCATCCCCGGTGGCGAATATCCGAATTCGGTAGCGATCATCGGCAATACCACCGCTTATGTCAGCAGCGAACGCGACCGCGAAATCGTCGTGGTCGATATCTCGACTTCCAAACCGCTGGTCAAGGCACGCATAGCGGTACAGGGCAGCCCGAACAAGATGACTCTGAACAAAGCGCAAACCAAGCTTTTCGTAACGTCGGATTTTGCCGATATCGTATCGATCATCGACACAACTAAAAACGCCGTGACCGGCACGGTCGCAACGGTGGCGCCAACTTCCGTCTTGACCGCTGCGCAATCGAAGTATAAAGGCGCGTCGCCTTCCGCAGTCGCGCTTTCGCCGGACGAGCAAACCTTGTATGTCGCCAATCGTGGCACTAACTCGTTGGCCGTAATCTCGCTGGCGGGCGCGCAGCCGGTTGTTACCGGTTTGATTCCGACCGGTTGGTCTCCAAGCGACGTGCGCGTTTCCGCCGATGGCAACGCGCTGTTCGTCAGCAACGAAAAAACGATCCCCGGCCCCAATTCGGGCAATTGCCTTGGTTATGAAACAGTGCCTTGCCCAGTGACGAATACGCCTGTGACATTCGCACCGAACCAATACATCCTGAACTTGACCGGCTCGGCATTGCTGGCTTTGCCGACGCCAAATTCGGCCTACCTCGGTTTGTTGACCAGTCAGGTCGCCACCAACAATAACTTCGGCGCCCTGCCAAGCGCCGCCGATGCGCAAACCATTGCGACCTTGAGCAGCAAAATTCAACATGTTATCTACATCGTCAAGGAAAACC
>PKWO01000402.1 GCA_003132085.1 Oxalobacteraceae bacterium
CGCCGGTCATGGCGACCGATCTGCGCGCGTCCGCCTCGCTGGTGATTGCCGCGTTGGCGGCCCAGGGGGAAACGCTGATCGACCGCATTTACCATTTGGATCGCGGCTACGACCGCATGGAAGTAAAACTGTCCGCAGTCGGCGCCAATATTCAGCGAGTAAAAACATGACCCACAGCGTGACGCAACAATTGACGTTGGCGCTTTCCAAGGGGCGCATCTTCGAAGAGACCCTGCCGCTGCTGCAAGCTGCCGGCATTACGGTGAACGAAGATCCGGAAACCTCGCGCAAGCTGATCCTGGGCACCAACGATCCATCGGTGCGCGTGATCATTATCCGCGCTTCCGACGTGCCGACGTATGTCCAATACGGTGCGGCCGATTTCGGCGTGGCCGGCAAGGACGTGTTGCTGGAACACGGCGGCGAAGGACTGTATCAGCCGATTGACCTGAATATCGCCAAATGCCGGATGTCGGTCGCCGCGCCGGCCGACTTCGATTACTTGACCGCTGTGCGTCAAGGCGCGCGGCTGCGGATTGCCACCAAGTATTTATTGACCGCCCGCGAACATTTCGCCGCCAAGGGAGTGCACGTCGATTTGATCAAATTGTACGGCTCGATGGAGCTGGCGCCGTTGGTCGGCTTGTCCGATGCGATTGTTGACCTGGTCAGCACCGGCAGCACGCTACGCGCGAATAACCTGGTGGAAGTTGAGCACATCATGGATATTTCGTCTCGGTTGGTGGTCAATCAAGCTGCGCTGAAATTGAAGCGTGAACGCTTGCAACCGATTTTGGACGCCTTCGAGCGGGCCTCGCAGCGCATTTCGGCCTAACGATTATCTACCTATTTTTCGACTTNNCGCATGACACTCACTATTCGCAGGCTGGATTCCGCCAGCCCTGATTTTCGACCGCAGCTTTCGACCTTACTTGCGTTCGAGGCCGGTGCGGACGAGGCTATCGAGCATGCGGTGGCCGGCATTTTGGCCGACGTCAAAGTGCGCGGCGATGCTGCCTTGCTGGAGTACACCAATCGATACGATCGTCTCCATGCAGATCGCGTGGCGACGCTGGAAATCGACCAGCAGGCGTTGCACAGCGCGCTGAACGGATTGCCGCCGGCGCGCCGCGCGGCGCTGGAGAGCGCCGCCGACCGGGTGCGCAGCTACCATGAACGGCAGAAACAGGAATGCGGCTCGAACGGCTTTACCTATGTGGAGGCGGATGGCACCGTGCTCGGTCAGAAAGTGACGGCACTCGATCGGGTGGGTATTTATGTTCCGGGCGGCAAGGCCGCTTATCCGTCTTCGGTCTTGATGAATGCGATTCCCGCCAAAGTTGCGGGCGTGCCGGAAGTGATCATGGTGGTGCCGACACCGGACGGCGTGAAGAATGAATTGGTCCTTGCCGCCGCCGCCATTGCCGGAGTAGATCGCGTGTTTACCGTCGGCGGCGCGCAAGCGGTGGCGGCGCTTGCATATGGCACTGCGACCATCCCCGCTGTCGACAAGATTGTCGGCCCCGGCAACGCTTATGTGGCCGCCGCCAAGCGGCGGGTGTTCGGCATTGTCGGCATCGACATGATTGCCGGACCATCCGAAATACTGGTGATTTGCGACGGCACCACCGATCCCGACTGGGTCGCGATGGATTTGTTTTCGCAAGCCGAGCATGACGAATTGGCGCAATCCATCTTGCTGTGTCCGGATGCCGGCTACCTTGCCGCAGTCGAAGCCAGCATCAATACGTTGCTCGATGCGATGCCGCGCAAAGAGGTGATTCGCGTCTCGCTGACTAATCGCGGTGCGCTGATCAAGGTGCGCAGCATGGAGGAGGCATGCGGGATCGCCAATTTGATTGCGCCCGAACACCTGGAAATTTCAGCCGAGAATCCGCAGCAATGGGCGGATCAGGTGCGTCATGCGGGGGCGATGTTTCTCGGTCGTTTTTCGTCCGAAGCCTTGGGCGACTATTGCGCTGGACCCAATCATGTATTGCCGACATCGCGCACTGCGCGGTTTTCGTCGCCGCTCGGCGTGTACGATTTTCAAAAACGTTCCAGCATCATTTTCGTCAGCGAGGCCGGCGCTCAAAGCCTGGGTAAAATCGCCGCGGAGCTGGCCTATGGCGAAGGCTTGCAGGCGCATGCGCGTTCGGCGGAGTTGCGCTTGAAATGAATAGTAACCCGTCTGCCGTCGATTGGATGAACTGCGTATTTTGCGAGGACGCGCTGACCGGAATGGCGCGCATTCCGGATGGTTCGATCGACTTGATCGTGACCGACCCGCCGTATGGTCTCGGCAAGGACTACGGCAACGATTCGGACAAGCTGGGTGCAGATGCTTATCTGCGATGGATGGAGCAGTGGATCGACATCGCGCTGCCGAAACTGGCGCCGACCGGAAGCTTGTATATTTGTTTGACTTGGCGTTATTCGCCCGAAATTTTCGTGATGCTGAAGCAGCGCATGACGATGCTCAATGAAATCATCTGGGACCGCCGGGTGCCGTCGATGGGAGGGAGCGTTCGCAGCTATACCTCGGTACACGACACGATCGGGTTTTTCGCCAAGCAAAAGGGCTATTACTTTAACCTCGATGCGATTCGGATTCCGTATGATGCAGAAACGAAGAAAGCCCGGTCGCGGTCGATCTTCGTCGGCGCCAAGTGGCTGGAAATGGGTTACAACCCGAAGGATGTATGGAGTGTGTCGCGTCTGCATCGCGAGCATCCTGAGCGCGCCGATCATCCGACGCAAAAGCCGCTGGAAATTATCGAGAGAATGATCAAGGCGTCCTGTCCGCCGGGAGGCACGGTGCTCGACCCGTTCATGGGCAGCGGCACCACGGCCGCCGCAGCCAAGCGCTGCGGCATGAATTTCGTCGGCTTTGAGTTGAACCCCGAGTATTGTGCGCTGATAGAAAAGCGCCTGGCAAGGCTGGACGCACCGATTGAACAAATGATGTTGCCGTTGCTCGACGACATCGCCGAATGACTGAGTCACTCAATTAAATGCCTATGTCCCTGATCGAAAATATTATCCGTCCCGAGATTCGCGCATTGTCGGCCTACCATGTTCCGGACAGCGCAGGTTTCGTCAAGCTCGATGCGATGGAAAACCCATACACGCTGCCGGCCGAATTGCGCGTTGAGCTGGGGAAACGGCTGGCGGATGTGGCGATGAACCGCTACCCGGTGCCATCGTATACCGGTTTGAAAGCGGCGATTTGCAGCAAACTGGGTGTGCCGGCCGGCTTTGATGTGGTGCTCGGCAATGGCTCGGACGAATTGATTGCGATGCTTTCGACCGCTTGCGCCAAGCCGGGGGCCAAGGTGCTGGCGCCGGTGCCGGGCTTTGTGATGTATGCGATGTCGGCGCGCTTTGCCGGGCTGGAGTTCATCGGCGTGCCGCTCAAGGCCGATTTCACGCTGGACCAGAAGGCCATGCTGGCAGCGATTGCACAGCAGCGGCCGGCGATTACCTATCTGGCATACCCGAACAACCCGACCGGAACGCTATTCGACTCCGATCAGGTCGTTGAGATTATTCGCGCGGTAGGCGACAGCGGTGTGGTCGTGCTTGATGAGGCGTATCAGCCGTTTGCGCAAGTCAGCTTCATGC
>PKWO01000275.1 GCA_003132085.1 Oxalobacteraceae bacterium
ACGGGAAGGCGGATGATGCGACGTGCGGCGATGCGTTGAACTATTGAGGCTCAAGTGCCGTTTCCAAGACTTCTTGCCCTACGCGAATACTGCATCGCTGGTCTGCAATGCCCAGCCAAACACGACCCGTTCAGGCAGTAACGTTGACAATTTTCCCGGTCGTCTGTCCCTGGCTGTTCGGCACAGGCTTGGGTGGCGCGGCCACTTTTTGTGCCTGCGCTTGCTGTTGAGCAACCTTTGTGTGGTGTTGCGCTTGACGCGCATTGTTCGTTTCNNTCGTCTGGGTTGCCAACAACTGTTGCGTTTGGGTATTTTTCTTTAGTTGCTGAACCGCTTGTGTTGCGCCATCAGCGGAAGTATTGGTGAGGGAGATAGCCATCGTGGCCTCCTGTATCGTGAGTTTCCCAAAGGGAACGCCTACCGTCATCATAGTTCTTGTAGAGCAATGCTGCAAGATATACCGTACCGACCCGGCCGGATAGCAATTTATTGCAATTAATACAATTAATGCAATATTATGTGCGGCTATTCAGCGCGCTGATCCCGATTTGAGAGTTTCATCCGGTCTTGGTGCCTGGCGCTACGCTTAAAACCAACCATGCAATGCTTAACTGCATAATGTCTCCCCTGGTTTACTTTGGTGTTAAACCTTCCGAATCGGGCCTGAATATTGCGCAACCACCGGGTCGGCGGTCAGGAGCGTGATGCCTTCGACGATTGATTGCGCAACAAGTATTCGGTCGAACGGGTCTTTGTGGATCGATGGAAGGCTATCGATGGAAACGGCATGTTCGCTGGTGATCGGTAGTTCACTATAGCCATTGTCAAGTAAGCCTCGACGTAGTAACCGTGGGTCCACACGGAAGTCATTGCGGCCAAGTCCGCGCTTAATTGATACTTCCCATAGGCTGGCCGAGCTGAAAAACAGCTCGTTCTGTGGATCATCGAGCAAAGCGCGCGCTGCCCTCGATAGACGCGCGGGCTGCCCTGCTGCCCACAACAACAGATGCGTATCCAATAGCAACTTCATGCATCACCGCCGAAAAGCTGCTCAATCTCTGTGCGGCCCATTAGATCAAAATCGTCGGGTACGTCGATTTCACCGACCATGAAGCCCACGCGGCGAAGCTGCCCGGCAGTCGGCGCATCAAGTGCTGTGACCTTTACTAGCGGCCTGCCAGCTTTTGCGATAATGAACGGCTCTCCCTTGGCTGCCTCTTCAACCAGCCGCGACAAGTGAGTTTTGGCCTCGTGGATGTTGACTGTGTGCATGATTCACCTCAATTAGACTAAACTAAGTTAGTTTAGTCATTTTTTGGCGTATGTCAATGCAATGAGTGCGTGTACACGCTTTTCTCCTGCCAACGACTTGGCGGACATATTGGTATGATATGGGTAATAGCGCGTTACCCATTTCAGTTTGCGCCACGCCCATGACTGAATTCCGATGGCGTTTGCACGCCGCAACATGGCCTCAACCCCCTCAATTGATAAACGCATCATGATATTTTCGACCTGGATTACCTTTTTTATTGCCGCCTGCATCATCGCCGTCTCGCCCGGTTCGGGCGCCGTGTTATCGATGTCGCACGGCCTGTCTTACGGCGTAAGGAAGACCAGCGCCACCATCCTGGGTTTGCAAGCGGGACTATTGCTGATTTTGGTGATTGCCGGCGCGGGAGTGGGCTCGCTGCTGATGGCCTCGGAAATCGCTTTCAGCGTGGTCAAGACGGTCGGCGCGTTATACCTGATCTACCTTGGCGTCAGCCAATGGCGCGCGAAGGTGGACGTCAGCCAAAACATGAGCATGCTGACCGCTCAGCGCGGTACTCCGCCGGCGGTCGGGAAAAGGATCCTGACTGGATTCCTGACCAATGCAACCAATCCGAAAGGCATCGTCTTCATGGTGGCGGTGCTGCCGCAGTTCATCACCCACCAGGCGCCGCTGCTGCCGCAGCTGTTGATTCTCGGCGCCACCATGTGTTCGATCGACCTCGTCGTCATGCATAGCTACGCATTTGCGGCGTCCTCGATGCAGCGTTTTTTTCGCGACCGGCGCATGGTCAAGCGGCAGAATCGATTTTTTGGCGGCGTGTTGATGGCGGTGGGGACCGCGCTGTTTTTCGTTAAACGCGGCATCACCGCATGAGAGCATAAATTCACGATGCCTATTCTATTTCTGCGCTGCGGATCGCTGCTGATCGGTCTGCTTTCATGACGCCGCATACCGCGGTAGGATTCCACTTGATTCTGTTGATCGGCGCCGCCGGATTCTATGCCGGTGCGCAAAACATATTGGCAGGGGAGGCTCTTTCATCACTTTTCCGGCGCTGCTGTTGGCAGGGCTGAATCCGCTGGCGGCCAACGTCATGTCGACAATCGCGCTGTTTCCCAGCCAGATTACGGCGGCCGCCGCCAGCCGCAGACTGGCAGGCAATGTCGGGCGGCTCGGTTTCGTCCACTTGTTCGTCATCAGCCTGGCGGGCGGATTATTGGGCGCGATATTATTGCTCAATACCCCGCCGATTTTTTTCGCCGGTCTGGTGCCGTGACTGATGTTGTTTGCCACCGCCGTGTTCGCCTGGGGCAGTTTCAGAAAAAAGCCGTTGCATGCCGTGGATGGCATGCAGGCCTGGGTGTTAATGAATGGCGATGCAGGGATGCATCGCGATCTACGGCGGCTACTTCGGCGGCGGCATCGGTTTCCTGATACTGGCGGCGTTGACGGTGGCGGGCCAGCAAGTGCGCACCGCCGCGGCGACCAAGAACGTACTGGCGATGGCCATGAATGCTTCGGCGGTGGCGATCTTCGCATTCTCAAGCCAGGTGAACTGGCCGGCGGTGTTGGCGCTCGGCGTCGGCGCCGTCGGCGGCAGCGTGTGCGGCTCGTGGGCGATACGGTGGCTGCCGGAACGCATGCTGCGCGGATTTGTGGTGCTGGTCGGGGTGGTGCTGACGATTTGGATGTTTGTGCGCTGACGCACCAAGCACGTTGAGTGTCGTCGCGTCGGCCCATTTAGTTTAAACGTAGTTACAAATAATATTTGCAACAACAAATTAATGTAGCTACAATAAATTCATGGAAATATCATTCGACCCAGCCAAAGATAAGATCAATTTCGAAAAACACGGTGTTTCGCTGGTTGATGCCAAAAAGTTTGATTGGAATTCGGTGATGGTGAGACCGGATATTCGTCAGGATTATTTGGAACTACGTGAAATAGGCTATGGTTTAATTGGCGATAGATTGTTTTGCGTGGTGCTGGTTCAGCGGGGCGAGGTTTTTCATATCATTAGTCTGCGGAAAGCAAACAGTAGGGAGGTACATGAATATGCCGAACAAACGTAAAATTGTGATGCCAACTCCGGAAGAAGATGCAGTCATCAATGCCGGGATCGATGCTGATCCTGATACCTATGAATTGTCACGGACGGAATTTGATCAACTCAAACCAATTCGTCCTCGCGGGCGCCCTCTGGGTAGCGGCAAGAAAGAGCAGTTGACGGTGCGGTTTGATGCCGACGTGATCGAGGTATTCAAAGGTGCGGGCGACGGCTGGCAGACCAAAATGAACGATGCGCTGAAGGACTGGCTGAAGACCCATAATGTAACGTAGCGTAACATTACAACGCTGTCGCCGGATTGGACCGGAGCCATGCAAGCGCCGCGTATTCATGCGAAGTAATTTCGAATGGGTTTCCATCCGGGTCACTGAAATACAGCGACCAAGATACCTGATGGTCGACCGCTTCAATTGAGCGTTCGAATATGCCAGCAAGGTGCGCGCGCCAAGAAAGAAACTCCGCGGCCGTGGCGCTGAATGCGATGGTGGAGCGACATTTTTCCGGCGGGCGTTCAAAGACTGCAAGGTGAATGGTTCCGCATGGGTTGCCGATCGTAAGTGGACCGCCATCCAGCGACCAAAACTCAAGTTCGGCGACTCGACTGAAGCCGAAGACTTTCGCATACCACTCCTCAGTAACCGCACGGTCAGCGACAAAGACGTGTATGTGATCAATGCGTTCAAGGGTCGGCGCCATGCGCATGCTCTCGATGGTTGACTTGTCGTTAATCAAAAAATGTCAGTTAAGTGCCTCTCCCGCTCCCGCAGGCGGGAGAGGGAAGTAACGCCGGATAGTATATTCCCCCATCAGGCTGAATTGCACCAATTAAAAGCTGGTGGACAGGCAGACGTAGCAAGTCCTGCTCGCGCCGTACTGCGGTGCACCGACGCCGACGCCGGTGCCGTCGCGCAGCAGGTAGGATTTATCGAAAATATTGTCCCGCTAAACTTCCTGTCAGCGCCGACAGCGTAAAAATCTCGAAGCCCGTCTCCGTCACCGCCAGCGTATGCTCGAACTGGGCCGACAGCGAGCGGTCCTTGGTGACCGTGGTCCACTTGTCGGGCAGGGTTTTCACTTGATGGCTGCCGGCGTTGACCATCGGCTC
>PKWO01000277.1:0-4728 GCA_003132085.1 Oxalobacteraceae bacterium
ACAGTGCGGTGGGCACCTATTTCAAGGACTCCTGGAGCATGGCGGGAGGCACCAGCGCATCCGCTCCGATATGGGCGGGCATTGGCGCGCTGTTCGGCCAATACCTGGCCAACGAAGGAAAATCCTTGCCCGCTTTGATCAGCGCCACAGCCGGCGGCTTCAACGGGATGATTTACCGGATGAAGCTGACCCAGGGCGGCGCCAGCGGTTTCTACGATATTCTTTCAGGGTCGAATAACCTGACGACCGACCCATGCGCGATTTGCACCGCTACCGCCGGTTATGACAATGTGACCGGTCTGGGCGCGCCTGATGCGACGAGTTTGTTTTCCAACTTTTAGGACTGACTTGAACAATATCCGACCAAACGGCCCAAGGCCGCCGCGAGAGGCGCACACCTACGCAAAGGCATGGCGCGCATCGCAAGGCGAGATTGGGCCGTTTGGCAAGATCAGGTTCTTAATTGCCCGGCACAATCACGACCGTGCCGTTGCCGGTAGTGCCTTTTGCGCCGGTGTTTCCTCTTGCGCCGGTATTGCCGGTGCTACCGGTTGCGCCGGTGTCTCCGGTTGCGCCGGTATACCCGGTTGCGCCGGTATTTCCCGTATTTCCGGTGTTGCCAGTTGCGCCGGTATCTCCGGTTGCGCCAGTGCCTCCGGTCGCGCCTGCGTGGCCGGTTGCACCGGTGTACCCGGTGGCACCGGTAAATCCGGTAGCGCCGGTGTCACCGGTTGCGCCCTGCGGTCCGGCCGGCCCCGCAGGAAGTGAAACACATCCGCTGAACGCGAGCGTCGCCAACAGCGGGACAAACAGTTTCGAATACTTCATGATAATTTCCTTTATGTGGCTAACGAGCACTGCACACGTTATTGCGAGCAGTCACCCAGACTTGATCGATTTCTGACGACAATGATCACGTCGTAGATCAGGCCATCGCTACGTGCAAGTCGCATTTGAAGGCGCCCTGCACGTATTACCCCGGGCATAGATCCTGTCGGCGCGTTACGATTGGTGATGAGATTACCCGGCCTGCAAGGCCGAGTCAGTACGCTAGCGCGCATAGCGGAATGTGGAGGCAAAACACCGGCATGCATCAATCCGAAGGGGCCGCCGGCGCGCGGTTGGTGTTAAAACGACTAGCGCTATGACAATCCGACCGCCCCCATTGCGGAAGAAGATTGGGAGGCGGCGCAGTGATCGCTCTGATCGTCGTTGCAGCTTCGCCTCAACCCGGCACGTCCGGCTGGACGTCATGAAATTTCCTGAAATCGACACTCCATTTTCCGCTCTCCCGCTCGAACAGGATGTCGGCAAAATGGCTGCCGAAAATCATTTGCTCCGGCTCGTAGCCATAGCGCGCGTGCACGGTGTCGTTAAGCGTTTCGTCCAGTCCGGAAATCGCCACATTCAGCGTCGCCTCCTCGGCAGCCAGGTCGCTGACAGTCTTGCCGAAAAACGGGCTGTTTTCATCGATCCTGTGCATCACCGTCCAACTCATTGCAAACGCACTGCTGCGTTCGCGGTCCAGCTTTAAATCGTAGACGCGGTAAAAAGTTTCCCCTTCCTTGGTCTTTTCCTTCCTGATCAGCGACATCGCCACCGAGGCCTCCAGAATCAGGTTGTTGCGCTCATTGCCGGCACGCAGCATCAAGGTCGGAACGCCATTGAAAGTCGTGATCACCACCACCCGCGAGAACAACACGCGGGCGGTTGGGCGCGAGAAGCGGGCAAACAGCAAGCCGGTGAGCATCGCGGTAACCAGCATGCCGAGCAGGATTTCGGTCGATGCCACCACGTGACCGTAGACCGTGGCAGGGCTCATTACGCCGTAGCCGACGGTAGCCAGCGTCTCGATCGAAAAAAAGAACGCGACCAGGAACGAGTTCGAGCGGGTGTTCAGGATGGTGCCGGGCACCAGATAAAAGGCGGTGGCGAAAAGCAGGTTCACCAGCAGATAACCCCCGATGGCCAAACCAAAAAAGCGTGGCCAACTGAGCGTCAATATCATATGGTAGGCATCGCTCCAATGCCAGCGCGGCTCACCGACCCGGGTTACGCGGTCGAGCCGGCCGACTTTCGTGGTCGGTTTCCGGTCGCTTGCGGGTGCGCGGTCGTCAGCCATGTGCGACGCAAATATTATTCGTCATCACCAGCGGCAAGCTCGGGGAACAACACGTCGATATAGCCGAAGCGTGAAAAATCGGTAATCCGCATCGGATACAAAATCCCGGCCAGGTGATCGCATTCATGCTGCACTACGCGGGCATGAAAGCCGTCCACCGTGCGGTCTATCGTCTGCCCGTATTGATCGACGCCGGCGTAACGCAAATTGCTCCAGCGCTTGACCATGCCGCGCAAGCCGGGCACCGAAAGGCAGCCTTCCCAGTNNCGGGATTGAGCAGAATGGTCTCGGGCACGGGAGCGGCATCCGGATAACGCTCGCTATGGCCAAAACCGAAGATCACCACCTGCAGGTCGACGCCGATTTGCGGCGCCGCCAGGCCGGCGCCGTTGGCCGCATGCATGGTGTCGAACATGTCGGCGATCAATGCATGCAATTCCGGAGTATCGAAGCGGGCAACCGGTTCCGCTTGGCGCAGCAGGCGCGGATCACCCATCTTGAGAATGTCGCGTATGCTCATTTTATTTGCAAAAGATACTTTGAAAATTCCGGCCCGGTTTCCGGATGCTTGCGGCCCATTGCCACCGTCGCCTTCAAATAACCGAGCTTGGAACCGCAATCGTAACGCGTCCCCGTATAGCGGTATGCCAGCACGCGTTCGGCTTGCATCAAGGCGGCGATGCCATCGGTCAATTGAATCTCGCCGCCTGCTCCTTTACCTAGACCTTCCAGGTAATCGAAAATCCGATTGGTGAGCACATAGCGTCCTACCACCGCCAGCGTCGACGGCGCATTTTCCGGAGCTGGTTTTTCAACGATGCTGTCGACCTGTTCCAGGTTCGCCCGATACGGGGTGACGCTGACAATGCCGTACTGCTTGGTGTCGGCGCGCGGCACTTCCTGCACCGCCAGCAGGCTGGCGCCTTCGCGCTCGAATACCGCGGTCATCTGCGCCAGCACCGGAGTCTGGCCGGCATCCACATCCATGAAATCGTCGGCCAGCAACACCGCAAACGGTTCATCGCCCACTACCGGCCGCGCGCACAATACGGCGTGCCCCAGCCCCAGCGGCGCCGATTGCCGGATATAGATGCAGGTAATATTCTTCGGTATCACGTTGCGGACGAACTCAAGCAGCGCCGCCTTGCCGGCCGCTTCCAGTTCCACCTCCAACTCGTAGGCTTTATCGAAATGATCTTCAATCGCACGCTTGTTGCGCCCGGTGATGAAAATCATTTCCGTGATGCCGGCGGCAACCGCTTCCTCCACCGCGTACTGAATCAGCGGCTTGTCGACGATGGGTAGCATTTCTTTCGGTTGTGCCTTGGTAGCCGGCAAAAACCGGCTGCCCAAACCGGCAACCGGGAATACTGCTTTTCTGATCTTTTTCATCTGGTTTCCGTAAATGGTGTTGATCACTGATGTTGCGCGCCAAGCTTAGTGCGCTAATAATAAATGCAATCCTGCTTCATCCAGAATCGGCACGCCCAACTCTTCGGCTTTGGCCAATTTGCTTCCCGCTTCTTCCCCCGCCACCAGATAACTGGTTTTCTTGGACACTGAACCGGCCACCTTGCCGCCATGCGCTTCAATCATCTGCGCGGCCTGGTCGCGCGTCAAATTCGGCAGCGTGCCGGTCAGCACAAACGTCTTGCCCTGCAACGGCTTGGGCCGGCTTTCGGATTCCTGCTCCGGCCAGTTTACGCCGGCTGCGCGCAATTGTTCGATCAGCTCTGCATTGAGCGGATCGGCAAAGAAAGAGATGATCGACCGCGCCACCACCGGGCCGACATCGGCGACCTCCAGCAATTGCGCCTCGGAGGCTTGCAGCAATGCGTCGAGATTGCCGAAATGGCGCGCCAATTCCTTGGCGGTCGACTCGCCGACATGGCGGACGCCCAACGCGTAAATAAAACGCGCCAGCGTCGTCGATTTCGATTTCTCCAGCGCGCTCAACACGTTTTGCGCCGATTTTTCCGCCATCCGGTCCAATGCCGCCAGCGAGGCGAATCCAAGCTTGTACAAATCCGCCGCGGTCGCGATGATCTGCTTGTCCACCATCTGCTCGACCAACTGGTCGCCCAGGCCCTCAACGTCCATCGCCCGGCGCGACACGAAATGCAGCAGGCCGCCCTTGCGCTGCGCCGCGCACTTGACCCAACCGCCGGAGCAACGCGCAATCGCCTCATCTTCCAGCCGCACTATCGGCGAGCCGCATACCGGGCACACGGTAGGCATCTTGAATTCAGCGGCATGCGGCGGCCGCAACTCCGGGACGCAGGCCACCACTTCAGGTATCACGTCCCCGGCACGGCGCACAATCACCGTATCGCCAATGCGAATGTCCTTGCGCCGCACTTCGTCTTCATTGTGCAAGGTGGCGTTGGTCACCGTCACGCCGCCGACCGACACCGGCGCCAAACGGGCGACCGGGGTGATCGCGCCGGTGCGACCTACCTGCACTTCAATGTCTTGCACCACGGTCAGCGCTTCTTCCGCCGGAAATTTATGCGCCAGCGCAAAGCGCGGCGCGCGCGACACAAAACCCAAGGCTGCCTGCTGTTCCAGGCGATTGACCTTATACACGACGCCGTCGATTTCGTAGG
>PKWO01000277.1:4834-5039 GCA_003132085.1 Oxalobacteraceae bacterium
TGCGCGGGTTGGCAAATTCCTTCAGCCCGGCAGCGCGTTGACGGGCGTTCATCTTGGCGAAATCGGCCTTGAACATCAGGACTTCGCCGCGAATATCCAATACTGCGGGCGGATGCCTGGTGTGGAGCCGCAACGGAACGTCGTTCACGGTACGAATATTCGCGGTGACGTTCTCGCCGGTCGCGCCGTCGCCGCGCGTCGCCGC
>PKWO01000359.1:0-268 GCA_003132085.1 Oxalobacteraceae bacterium
CGCTTCTTCAAGGACAATTTGCAAGCGGACGGCAGCTTCAAACAGCCGGAACAATTACGCGCCGAATTCGGCGCGTTGTTCGGCGCGCCTGAAACCGCCGTCATGCAATGCGGTTCCGGCGTGACCGCCTGTCACAATCTGCTGGCGCTGGAAATAGCTGGCTTACCTGGCGCGGCGTTGTACCCGAGCTCATGGAGCGAATGGTGCGCCGATTCCTTGCGCCCGGTGGCAACCGGAAGTTGAATTATTGTGACTATTCAGCCGCTGG
>PKWO01000359.1:344-2759 GCA_003132085.1 Oxalobacteraceae bacterium
CAGCGGCTGAACAGTCACGAATTATTAATGGACGTGCCGGGTCAGCAGCACAACCACGGTCACCCCCACGGCGATCAGCAACAGCTGGGGGATGGTCTCGCGTATGGTCGCGCGCCTCTGCATCTGCGGCATCAGGTCGCTCACTGCAATGTAGATGAATCCTGATGACGCCAGCACCAGCACATAGGGAATCCACTCGCTTGCGCGCTCCAGCGTTGCATAGCCAAGCAATCCGCCGACAACCGCCATCAGGCTGCAAATCACGTTATATCCATAGGCCCGCCTGCGGCTGAAACCGGCATTCAACAGCACGATGAAATCGCCGATTTCCTGTGGGATCTCATGCGCGATAATTGCCAGACCGGTCACCAATCCCAGATTAGGGTTGGCAAGAAATGCCGCCGCAATCAAAATGCCGTCGGTGAAATTATGCAAGCCGTCGCCCACCAGGATCATCCAGCCGGCTTTGCCTGCCTCGTGCGCATCATGTCCGTGCTCATGTGAATGACCATCGCCTTCATAGTGATGCGAATGGCGTAGCACCGCCAATTTTTCGAGCAGGAAGAAAGCCAACAAGCCGCCTAACAGAGTGGCAAACAGCGCGCGCGTATCGGCCTTCGATTCAAAGGCCTCCGGCAGCGCATGCAGCAGAGAGGTCGCCAATAAAATGCCTACCGACAGGCTGACCATCCGTTCCACCATCTTGGACAGCAGCGCGAACGAAAATACCGCTGCCGCCGATATGCTGAAAACGCCGGCAATCGTGGTGGCAAGCAAAATGGAAACTAATGTTGAATTGATGAGAGCCCCGAACAATGTGGTGTGCAATAAAGTGGCAAATTAGAACATAGCCCGCCGATTTCGGCAAACCATGCAATGATTGCCCTACGCCACGCCATGCTGGTTGAGCCACGCAAGGCAACGCTTCCATCCGTCCTTCGCATCAGCTTCCACATAGCTGGGGCGGTAATCGGCATTGAACGCATGTCCGGCATCGGGATAGACGACGAACGCAGATTTGCTGGTGCCTTGCGCCAGCGCCGCTTTCATCTTCTCGATGCTTTCCTGCGGGATGCCCTCGTCCTTGCCGCCATACAAACCCAGCACCGGGGTTTTCAGATTGGCGGCAATATCCACCGGGTAACTAGGCGTCAAGGCCGTCTTATCGCCGACCAGCCGGCCATACCAGGCGACACCGGCCTTCACCGACGGATTGTGCGCCGCATACATCCAGACGATCCGTCCGCCCCAGCAAAATCCGGTCATGCCCAGTTTGTCGACATTTCCGCCATTCGCCTTTGCCCACGCCACGCAAGCGTCAAGGTCGCCCATCACTTGCGCGTCCGGCACTTTGGAAATCACTTGCTTGATCAATTCCGCCACCGTGCCGAAAGACGCCGCATCGCCCTGACGTACGAACAATTCCGGCGCCAGCGCCAGGTAACCCTGTTTGGCAAAACGCCGCGCGATGTCGGCGATATGTTCATGCACACCAAAAATTTCAGAAATAACCAATACCACCGGCAAATTGCTTTTACCTTCAGGCTGGGCTCGATAAACCGGGATTTTTTGGTCGCCGACTGTGATCGTCACAGCGCCGGCGGTTAAACCGACAGCATCGGTCCTCACTACAGTTTGCGCCGCCACCGGCATCACCGCAGCAGCGAAACCCGTTCCCAACGCAGCCTTCAGGAAAATCCGGCGGTCGCAGCCGCCGGACAAAGGCGACTTTGCAACCAGACTATCGAAATCTTCGCTCAAGTGTTCCATATGTATTCTCCATTTCAGGTTTTACTCATCGATACGAGAATCTGTCCAGCACTCGCCAAATGGCTCAAGGCCGCCCCGAGAAGCGCACACGTACGCGAGTACGGCGCGCATCGCAGGCGCGAGATTGAGCCAATTGGCGTGTGCTGGACAGATTCTAATGTGCTTCGTCCCAATTCTTGCCGACCCCGACCTCGGCTGTCAACGGCACTTTCAATTTGGCAACGCCGGCCATCAGTTCCGGCAACTTCCGGCGCACTACCGCCAACTCCGCATCGGGCACTTCCAGCACCAATTCGTCATGCACCTGCATCACCATTTTGGATTGCATGCGGTCGGTTTCCAGCCAGTCTTGTACTGCAATCATCGACAGTTTGATCAGGTCGGCGGCGGTGCCCTGCATCGGCGCGTTGATGGCCGCACGCTCGGCGCCTTGCCTTCGCGGGCCATTGGGCGAATTGATTTCGGTGAGCCACAACCGCCGGCCAAACACGGTTTCGACATAACCGCGCGCCTTGGCTTGCGCCTTGGTCTCGTCCATGAATTGCTTGACCCCGGCGAATCGATGGAAGTATTTCTCGATATACATTTGCGCTGCTGCCCGCTCGATCCCGAGGTTACCGGCCAGGCCAAATGCGCTCATGCCAT
>PKWO01000271.1 GCA_003132085.1 Oxalobacteraceae bacterium
CCGAACGCACCGGCATCACCGGGCAGCGATTGCCGTCGATCAGGGCCAGCGTCGGCTGGGTTTTCAATCCCGCCACTGCACGCCGCATCGCCAGCATCGTGGCCTGCAAAATATTGAGGCTGTCGATCTCCTGTTCCGAACACTCGGCAATCGACCACGCCAACGCATGGTTCTTGATCTCGATTGCCAATACGTCGCGCCGCGCTTCGCTCAACTTCTTTGAGTCGCGCAGACCGCTGATCGGCCGGGCCGGATCGAGAATCACCGCCGCCGCAAAGACCGGCCCGGCCAGCGGCCCGCGGCCGGCCTCATCGACGCCGCAGATCAACTCATTGGCGTAGTCGAACAACCACAAGTTGCCATCCGTCGGTTTTGCGGTCACGATGCGGCCTCCTGGCCGATCAACCTCAATACCGCCTGCGCGCTCTCGCGGGCGGTGTCGCGCAGCAGACTGTGATGCATGTCGATGAACCGTTGTTGCAGCCGCTGCCGGTTTTCCGTATCCTGCAGTTGCCGCCACATCGCATCGGCCAGCGCCTGCGGCGTCGCGGCATCCTGCAGCAACTCCGGCACGATGAAGTCGCGCGCCAGAATATTCGGCAGGCCGATCCACGGCTGGTAGCCCATGGTGCGCATGATATGCCACGAAGCCGCCATCATCTTGTATGCAATAACCATCGGTTTCTTAAACAATGCCACCTCCAGCGACGCAGTGCCGGAGGCGACCAGCACCGCATCGGCCGCCGCCATCGCCGTGTGCGATTGGCCATCGATCACTTGAATCGGCACCTCTTGCAAACCGGCTGCCGCAATCAGTTCGGTAAAATAGCGGTGCTGGGCGGCGCCCGCCATCGGCGCCACAAAGCGGATCGACGGATCGCGTTGCGCCAGCAGACCGGCGGCGCCCACGAACGCCGCGCTGTTGTACTTCAATTCGCTCATGCGGCTGCCGGGCAGCACCGCCACCACCGTAGCGTGCGCGGGCAAGCCGAGCGCGCTGCGGGCGCCAGCCACATCGGCTTGCATCGGGATGACCTCCGCCAGCGGATGACCGACATAAGTCGCCGGAATGCCGGCCGCCCGGTAAATCGCTTCCTCGAATGGAAACACCACCAGCATGTGCGACACGGCCCGCGCAATTTTCTTGATGCGCCAGCCGCGCCAGGCCCATATTTGCGGTCCGATAAAATGCATGGTGGGGATGCCTGCCTGCCTCAACTGTTGTTCCAGACCGAGGTTGAAGCCGGGATAGTCGACTCCGATGAACACCGCCGGCCGCTCGGCCAGCAAGCGGTCACGCAATGCGGTCTGGATGCGCTTGAGTTCGCGGTAACGCGGGATAACTTCGAACAGGCCGCGCACCGTCATTTTCTCAAGCGGCCAGTGACTGACGAATCCGTGTTCGGCCATGCACGGGCCGCCGATTCCATGCATGAATGCGTTCGGCAATGCCGGCCGCAAAGCGGACAACAGGCGGCCGGCGAGCAGGTCGCCCGACGCTTCGCCGGCAACCATCGCGATCGACAAATCAGCGGATGATGCCACGGGGGGACGCTTCAATGAATTCACGTAACTGGCGCAGGTAGATCGCTGCATCAGGCGATTTCAACTCTTCTGCCAGCAACGCGGCCTTGGCCTCTTCGAGCGGCAAACCGGAGCGATAGATCAATTTGTAACCGCGCTTGATCGCCATGATTTGCTCGCTGGTGAAACCGCGGCGTTGCAAGCCCACGCTATTGATGCCGGCCGGCGCCGCACGGTTGCCGGCAGCCGTGATGAACGGCGGCACATCCTGGGCGACAGCGGCAGTGAACGCGGTCATTGCATAGGCGCCGATGTGGCAAAACTGATGCACGGTGGTAAAACCCCCGATCACGACCCAATCGCCCAGATGCACGTGACCGCCCAGCGTGGCGTTATTCGACATGGTGATGTGATGGGCCAACTGGCAGTCATGCGCGATGTGCACGTACGCCATGATCCAGTTATCGTTGCCGATGCGCGTAACGCCGCCGTCCTGCACGGTACCCAGATTGATGGTGACGAATTCGCGAATCGTATTGCGATCGCCGATTTCCAATCGGGTGGGTTCACCCGCGTATTTTTTGTCTTGCGGTGCAGCGCCGATCGACGCGAACTGAAAAATGGTGTTGCCGGAGCCGATGGTCGTATGGCCTTCCACCACCACATGCGGGCCAATCTTGCTGCCCGCGCCAATCGCCACATCGGGACCGATGATCGAATAGGCGCCGACTTCGACCGATGCGTCGAGCTGCGCTTTCGGATCGACCAGCGCAGTAGGATGGATCAATGCCATTACTGCCCCGCTGGTTGGCTCGCGTCGGTCGCGCTGCGCATCGTGCACATCAGTTCCGCTTCAACCGCAGTCTGACCATCGACCGAAGCCCGCGCCTTGTACTTCCAGATACCGCGCGTGCAACGCAAAATCTCGACGTCCATCTTGATCTGATCACCCGGCTCCACCGGGCGCTTGAACCGCGCCCCGTCGATGCCGATAAAATACACGACGCTGTTTTCGTCAGGTTTTTGCCCCATGGTCAGGAATGACAGCAGTGCGGCGGTTTGCGCCAGCGCCTCGATCATCATAACGCCGGGCATCACCGGTTTGTGCGGAAAATGGCCGTTGAAGAATTCTTCATTGACAGTCACATTCTTGAGCGCGGTAATGCGCTTGCCGGACTCCCAATCCAACACCCGGTCGACCAGTAGCATCGGATAGCGATGCGGCAGGTATTGTTTGATTTGATTGATGTCGAGAG
The DNA here is from genome assembly GCA_003132085.1 of Oxalobacteraceae bacterium. GTDB lineage: Bacteria > Pseudomonadota > Gammaproteobacteria > Burkholderiales > Burkholderiaceae_D > PKWO01. The sequence continues at coordinate 2,781 of PKWO01000271.1, forward strand.
TGTTCATTATTGTCGGCTTTCAGTGAGCGATTTGATTGCTTTTTCAAGTTCGCGAATTTTCTCACGCATTGAGGTCAAATTGCGCACGATCGCTGCTGATTTTTCCCAATCCGCATTTTTTGCCAGCGGATAAAATCCCGTATATTGGCCGGCTTCCAGAATCGAGCGCGATACAAGGCTGCCGGCCGACACGTGCACGCCATCGACGATAGTCAAATGACCCAATATCATCGCGGCCCCGCCGAACGTGCAGTATTTGCCGATTTTTGCGCTACCGGCAACGCCGACGCAGCCTGCCATTGCGGTATGGGCGCCAATCTGCGTGTTATGACCGATCTGGATTTGATTGTCCAGCTTGACGCCATCCTCAATGACTGTGTCGCTCAATGCACCGCGGTCTATCGTCGTATTGGCGCCGATTTCCACATCGTCGCCGATGGCTACCGCGCCGGTTTGCGGAATCTTGACGTATACGCCGTTTTCGTGCGCAAAGCCAAAGCCGTCTGCGCCGATTACCGCACCGGAGTGTACGATGCCGCGCCGCCCGATCCGGCAACCCGCATGAAAGGTGACGCGCGCGTGGAAATGCGTCGCCTCCCCTATCCGGGCGCCGCGTCCGATGAAGCAGCCGGCATCGATCACTGCCTGGTCGCCGACCTGCACGCCGGCCTCGATCACGACCAGCGGGCCGATACTGGCGCCGGGTGCAATCCGCGCATCCGGGTCAACCACCGCTGTCGGGTGTATTCCCGGCGGCGGCGGAATGCTCTGCTGCGCAGCAAAAAATTGGGCGACCCGGGCAAAATATGCATAGGGGTTGGCGGTAATAATGCGGGCGCCGCGGTAGTCGGCGCCGAGCAATGCATCGTCACCTGTCGACAAAATGAGTGCAGCGGCGCTGCTCTGCGCTGCTTGCGATCGAAGCTTGGGGTTGGAAAGAAAGGTGATATGCGTCGTTCCGGCGACGTCTAAGGGTGCGATGCCGGCTACCTCGATATCCGCATCGCCCACCAATTGGCCGCCCAAGCGTTCGACCAGTTCTTTCAGCCGAGTGCTCATTGTGGCCTTTATTCGGTTTTACTGCTTATTCAATACCTTCAACACTTTGTCGGTGACATCGACGCGCGCACTATGATACAACGCGTCTTGAATCACGAGGTCATACTTTTCAGATTCGGCGATTTGCGAAATCACTTTATTTACCCGGTCGAGCACGGTCGCCAATTCCTCATTCCGACGCTGGCTCAAGTCTTCCTGGTACTCGCGCTGCTTGCGCTGAAATTCCTTGTTCAGCTCGAATAAATCGCGCTGGCGCTTGGTACGGTCCGACTCGGACAATACCGGCGCATCTTTTTCCAGCTTTTCCTGCATGCTTTTGAGGCGCGTGTCCATGTCCTGCAAATCCCTCAGACGCTTGGAAAAGTCTTGTTCAAGCTTGGCCGAAGCGGCTTTATAGGGCAGCGCTTCGTTGACGATCCGCTGGCTGCTGATATAGCCGATTTTAGCCTCTTGCGCTTGCGCAGCGCCGAATGCATACGAAGAAGCGCCACACAACATAACTATTTTTAACAACATTGATGAGTTAGCTAGATACTTCAAGATCATTCTCCGCGTTTCAAACCACAATTATCAAAGCACAATTATCAAAGCACAATTATCAAAGCACAATGATTAAATCACAATTATTAAATTACAATTATTGAAATCTTACCATCTAAATCAGAAGCCGGTACCCAGCTGGAACTGGAATCGTTCCTTGATGTCGGTTGGCTGCGCGTTCAACGGCGTCGCATAACTCAGTTTCAGCGGTCCAACCGGCGAAACCCAACTAATCCCGAGACCGGCGGAATATCGCAATTGGCTAAACTCCATTTTCTGCTTGTCTGCAAACACGTTGCCGCCATCGACGAAGGTAAACCATTGCAGCCCGGCATCTTTACCAGTTCCAGGAAACGGGAAATGCAACTCGCCATTCAAAATGAGCCGCGAAGCACCGCCCAACGGATCGCCGTTAACATCCACCGGCCCCAAGGTGGAAGTCTGATAACCGCGCACCGAACCGATACCGCCCGCATAGAAATTCTTGAATACCGGGTACGGCCTACCCTGCAGACCGCGCCCATAATCGAACTCGCCATTCAAAGCAAGCGTAATCCAACTTGCAATCGGCCGGAAATATTGACTCTGGTAAACAGCACGATAATAACGCAGGGTGCCAACCGGCGCTATCTCAAAGTTAGCGCGCTGAAACTGCCCCAGAGTCGGCGTCAATGCGCTGTTGCGGCTATCGCGCGCCCACGCTGCCGTCAGCGGGAAACTGGTTGTGTCGGCCTCCGTACCGTTGCCGAACTGTTGCACGTACTCCTGATACAGTAGCGGGCTGTCGTTAAAGCCGGGATCATTCTTGTAGGTTTGAACCTTGGTCCGCTCTATGCCAATGCCGAAAAAGACGCGGTCGAATTCGGTGAACGGCACGCCGAAATTGACCTTGCCGCCAACCGTGCGAACATTGAAGTCGCCGTTATTGGTCAGCGGCGGACGCGTCGTCCGCAAATACACTTCAATCGTACGGCTGACGCCGTCATCGGTCACGTAAGGATCGGTATGCGACAACGCAATCGTCCGGTTGAGCGCGCTGGTGTTAACCTGTATTCCTATAGTATCGCCGCTGCCGAACGCATTTTCTTGCTGGATGCCGCCGTTAAACGTCAACTTCTCATACTGGGAATAACCGGCGCCCAACGTGATATTGCCGGTCGGCCGCTCGGTCACCGCCAAATTGACGTCCACCTGATCGGTGCTGCCGACCGCTTCCGGCGTTTCAATCGTCACTTCTTTGAAATAACCGAGACGGTCCACGCGATCGCGCGAACGCTTGATCTTCTCGCCGTCATACCATGAGGCTTCGTATTGACGGAACTCGCGCCGAATCACTTCGTCACGGGTTCTTGTGTTGCCGGCTATATTGATGTGGCGCACATAGACGCGCTTGCCGGGATCGATCAACACCGTGAAAGCGACTTCTTTCTTCTCGCGGTCGATTTCCGGGTTCGCGTTCACGTTGGCAAAGGCGTAGCCGAAATTGCCCATGCGTTCGGAAATCCGCTTGATGCTATCGGTCAGCTTTTGTCCCGAATACACTTCACCCTTTTTCAGCAACATCAAGTTCTGAAATTCAGTATCGCGGCCCAGCATTTCACCCTCCAGCTTGACGTCGGAGACCGTGTATTTTTCGCCCTCGGTGATATTGACCGTGATGTAGATGTCTTTCTTGTCAGTGGTAATCGACACCTGGGTCGATTCAATCTGCATTTCCAGATAGCCGCGATCCAGGTAAAACGACTTTAACGTTTCGATATCGCCGGACAATTTCTGTTTCGAGTATTGGTCGGATTTCGAATACCAGGTAAACCAGCCTGGAGTGGTCAATTTGATGTTCTTCATCAAATCGGAATCCGAAAATGCCTTGTTGCCGACAAATTTGATTTGCTTGATATGCGAGGCATCGCCCTCGTTCATGGCAAAGGTGACGTTCACCCGATTGCGTTCGATCGGCGTCACGGTAGTCGTGATCTGTACGCCGTACAAACCGCGCGACAAATATTGACGTTTCAGTTCCTGTTCGGCCCGGTCAACCAGCGATTTGTCGAAAATGCTGGTTTCGCCGACACCGATCTCTTTCAATCCCTTGATCAGCGCATCTTTTTCAAATTCCTTGAGTCCGGTAAAGGCGACGCTTGCAATCGATGGGCGCTCTTCGACTGCCACCACCAGGACATTGCCCTCCACTTCAATCCGTATGTCCTTGAACAGTCCGGTCGCGTACAGCGCCTTGATCGCCGCCGAACCTTTTTCATCTGTATAAGTTTCGCCGACCTTCACAGGCAGATACGTAAATACGGTTCCCGCTTCAGTGCGTTGTATACCCTCAACCCGGATGTCCTTGACCTCAAACGGCTCCATCGCAAGCGCATGGCCTGAACACAGAGCGAATACAGCTGCTGCAATCACACGACGAGGAAAAATTGGCAGGGGAAAACGCTCGGAATATAATTTCATTGGATATTATTTTGTTTAATAATCTTGTCGGACAAAAGCACCGGCAAATTCAGCAAAAGGGTCAAGACATGTGGCGCGCAATATCGTTGAACACCGCAACGATCATCAGCGTCATCCAGATACCCAGCCCGGCACGCTGGGCAATCTCGCCAAACCGCTCGGAGACCGGGCGTCCAGTCAAAACTTCCAGCGAATAATACAGCAAAAGCCCCCCATCTAAAACTGGAATGGGAAGGAGATTCATGACACCGAGACTAATACTGATAAACGCGATGAAGCTGAGGTAACTGATTGCACCGATACGCGCAGTTTGCCCTGCGTAATCGGCGATGGTGATCGGCCCGGTAATATTTTTCCAGGAAACCTCGCCGATTATCATTTTGCCAAGCATTTTTAACTGCAATACACTGGTTTCCCACGTCCGTTGCACCGCTTTTTCCAACGCATTGACCGGTGTCTCGTTGGCCAAGATCATCTCCGGCGCAAACGGCAACTCGACCTTGATTCGGCCTATCGCGCGCCCATCTTCCGTCACGGTATCCGGCGTCATGCTGAGATTCATGCGCTGTCCATTGCGCAGCAGGTTTATCTGAAGCGCCCGGCCCGGCGCTGCCCGCACCAGATTGCGGAACTCCACCTGATCGGCG
>PKWO01000213.1 GCA_003132085.1 Oxalobacteraceae bacterium
TTTACAACGGCGGCATCGGCACTTATATTAAAGCCTCTTCCGAGTCGCATGCGCAAGTCAAAGACCGCGCCAACGATTCGATACGCGTCAACGGCAATGAACTGCGCTGCAAGGTGGTTGCTGAGGGCGGAAATTTGGGGGCAACCCAGGCCGGGCGCATCGAATTTGCGCTGCACGGCGGTCATATATTTACCGATGCCATTGACAACTCGGCCGGTGTCGATTGTTCGGATCACGAAGTGAACCTCAAGATCTGGCTGGACATTGAAGTGAATGCTGGCAAGCTCTCGGAAACGGACCGCAACCGGATTCTGAATGATATTACGCTCGACATCGAGGCGCTGGTATTGCGCGACAACACGTCGCAAACCCATTTGCTGGTGCGCGAAGAACAGGCGCAACGCGACGCCGCGGCGCAGGACGACTATGCCGCGCTGATAGCCAGCCTCGAGGCGGAAGGCGCGATTTCGCGCGAACTGGAACAATTGCCGACGGTATCCGAACTGGCTCGTCGCAAGTCTGAAGGCCGTGGTTTGACCGCGCCGGAACTGGCGGTGGTGATCGCTCATGTGAAGAATCGTTATAAACGGATGTTGGCCGAGCTGCCGTTGTTGCAGCACAGTTGGTCCAAAACCATATTGACGCCTTATTTCCCGCAGGGTTTGGTGAGCACGCGCGATGCATTGAGCCATCCGTTGGCAAACGCGATTTTGGCGACCGTATTGGCCAACGAGTCGATCAACCGCTGCGGCCCGCTATTGATAACGGGCTTGGCCCGCAAGCGTCAGGTTGCAGAAAGCGACGTCATTCTTGCCTGGGCGCAGTCCTGGGCCGCATTGAACTTGGCGCCGTTGTTCGCCACGCTCGACGCCCATGCGCTGGAAATCCCGTGCGAGGCTTCGAAGAATCTGGATGCGCGCACGCGCGCGTTGCAGAAGGCGGTGATCGACGGTGTGTTATCGGTGCCTGCGCAGCAATTGAACGCGTCGGGCGGTTTGACCGAACTGACCCAGATGTTCAGCCAACCCGACACCGCGCGGCAATTGATGCCGGCGCTTGCGGCAGGTAGTGCCGGTGTGCAGACGGCATTCGAACAGGCAAGGCTGTCGATTGAAGCGATTGAAGGAATGGCAGACTTTTTGTTTGCGGCGTTGACGGTAGCGCGCCCGGCCGGTTTGAGCTTGCCGGCGTTCCTGCAGATCGGCATGAATTTGCGTTCTCGCGCCGGCATTGACGGGCTGGAGCGGGCATTGACGCAGAGCCCGATTACCGCACCGCAAGAGCCGTTGCGCAACCACGCTTTGCAAGCGTTGCGGCGGGCTCAGCAGCGCCTGTTGGCGCAAGTTCTGCGGCAGATGCCAAACGCCGCCCCAGCGGCGATTGCGAACGGCGTGGTCGAGAACGTGGTAAACAAATTGCAGCTCAACGGCCATGCCGGCGCCGATCCGGCGCAGCCTTCGCTGGAGCAAGCAGTGCTCGACGCGTGGGCGTTGTCGGAAGCAGCATCGTCGGCCGCCGCACAATAACATGATAGGTCGATTATGAGCGATCCGGATGCGGTGCGAGCGTTGGCCGAGGCGGATTTCTCGGATGTTGCGGATCGCTTCGCCAATGCCGGATTTAACCTGCGCCTGCCGGCCAAGGGGATCGTGCAAATCACGTCTTCTGCGCCGCCGGGAAAGCGCTTGCGGCTGTTGCTGTCGGTCGGCATTCATGGCGACGAAACTGCACCCATCGAGATGCTGGCGCACTTGCTGGACGATCTGGCGCAGCAGCCCCACGCGTTGCGGGCCGACCTGATGGTAGTGGTCGGCAACCTTGCCGCAATCGCGCAAGGCCGGCGCTATCTGGATGCCGACCTGAACCGGTTGTTTGCAGTTGATCGTGGCGATTTGCAGACGGAGGCGGAAACGGAGCGGGCGGACGCGATCATGCGCGCGACAGCGGCATTCTTTAGTGCGGAGGGCGGCGAAAAATGGCATCTCGATCTGCACACGGCGATACGCAAATCATTTTATCCGGCCTTCGCCGTCGTTCCCGACGTCATTGCAGCGCGCCGCAAGCAGACCTTGGCCGCGTGGCTGGGGGGTGCCGGCATTGCGGCGATTATCCTGAATTCGAAGTTGGCCCCAACCTTCAGCGCCTACACGGCGAGCCAATTCGGCGCCGCCAGTTGCACTGCCGAATTGGGCCAAATCGGCCTATTGGGAACCAACGATCTCGGTCAGTTTGCGGTTACCGCAGCAGCCATCGACGCCATGCTGCGCTCGGGCGATACGCTGGCCTTTCGTCGCGCCTCGCCGCACGTATTTCAGGTAGCGCAAGAGATCGTCAAGCGCAGCGACGATTTTCAACTGACATTTGATCGCGCAACGCAGAATTTTACGCCGCTGGAACCGGGCGCGCTGATTGCGCAGGACGGCGCAGGCAGCTATCACGTCGGGCCGGTTACCGAGTATGTGGTGTTTCCCAACCCGGACGTCAGGATTGGGCAACGGGCCGGGCTGATGGTGGTGCGGCGCACATAAATGACGCACTCTCATCGTCAAAGCCCTCGCTATCGCAGCGTGCAATTGGTGCGATGCGCAAGAAGCATCGCAACAATCATATAAGGTGTGAAAACGCTGGCCGCACGTGATCGATCCGTTTGATTGGCTGCGGCGCGCTACTACAACGCCCGCAATGCGTAAGCGGTCATTTACCAATTTCGTCCAATCGGCAGCATGCCACGTTGCGCTCGTTCGCAAGGGGCAAGATGGGATGTTGCTCCCAATGCCCGAAAATAGTTCATGTTTCGTTATCGTTCGCGCAGTGACAATTCCATATCTGATGTGACCGCAGGTCACACCGACCACATAGCCTTGACTCAGCGAATGGCAAGCGCATGTTGTCCACAAGCATCTAACAAGACGTTGACTCGCTTCACACGCATGAACCTCTCTTTCGTCCTCGAGTTCATACTCTTCTTGTACTCCTCATACAAAGGGTCATGCGCGTTCACGTTACGCAATTGGACGTAGAATTTATTTACCTGTGACTTGTAATTTACGATCGACTTTTGGTTTAGGTGCAGCACGAGAGCTAACCCCCACAGCCCGTACAAATGAGATACTCCGCTTATCCGAGTGCCCGTGTAATCCAGTGCGAGGGAGGCAAGGCCATCACAGATCAACTTCGAAGCAGCGACAGCGGCCGAGAAGTCATCTTCCTTGTGTTGTTCATACAGCTTATCGAGAATCTCTTGACTGGAGCCTATAACTTGACCCATCAATGCGGAGAGCAAGCACTCCGAGCAGAATTCCTTGTCTTCCATCCTCGCTAAATCGGTAACAGCGAGGCGCTCTTTAAAGTAGGGGTGCAAAAGAAGTTCATCTATTGCTTTCATGAGAGCAGAAGAGTGATATTGTGCATTCCGTAACTCTTGGCCCTTAAGTGGCTCGCCATTTCTGTTCAATCTATCGAACACGTCTTCGATGAGGCCCTCGTCTGTAGGGTCTATGTACTCTATCGGGAGGTCATATTTCCAAAAGGAAGTCTTGAATTCTGAGAGTCTCTCGTTTGAGCTTAGATCCCTGAAAAAAGAACCGTCCAATATGTTTACGTCATCGGCAGGGCCGTATTCGTTTGCTGAAGGAATTTCATTGTTTATGAAACGAGCAATCGCTGTAAGCCTCTGCTTGCCATCGATGACGTCGAAGTTCGTCTTTCCTGTGTCGGAATCGATCTTCCTGTGCAGAAATATGGGCGGGATTGGAAAGTTGCGAAGGATGCTGTCGATGAAGTAGCTTTGCTTTTCCTCGGACCAGACAGATCTCCGCTGATATGGCGGATTGTAGTTATATTTTTGGAGCTGGTTCTGCTCATGAAAGCTTGCTATTGAAATAGTCGTTGCAGTCCGTTCGAGTTTCTTGATGTTCATTTGATCATCCTTACTAACTGCTTTGGGTTACTGTATGAATGGTATGATTTAAACAGACTGCAGCAAACTGCTTCAAACTGTGGATTAGGATTCGGGTTCACAGAAATGACTCTAGATTTTCTGGATACCTCGCCAAGTAGCATATCGATCTCCTTTCGATCGACGTGCCAATAGCTGAGACCATAGATGATGACAAGGTCGTTATTGTTCAATCGCTTTGCCGCATCAATGGCTTTATCCCATATCTGCCGAATCCAGCGATGTTTATATCGCTCGGATTCACCTGCAGGAGGCAAGATACCAACCATCGGGAAGTGCTGGTCCAACCTGTCGTATTTGACTTCAAGTTCATCAATTCCACCTTCGGTGAATCGATTCCCATAGTTTATAGAAAAAGAAGACTTATCTATCGCGGTTTTTCCGCAAAATGTGATCGAACCGTGAGGTTTGTGCACTCTCACTTTCGCATCCGATATTTCGTCAAGAAGCGGTATCGAGAACTTAATGGCTTTCGCCTGAAACGACCGCTCAAGAAAAGCGTCGTAGTTGAAGCTTACGACATCCACATCGGAAACGTTCGGATCGTTGATTGCGTGAAGTAGCCAGTCAATTGGCTCAAATATTGCGCTTGATTCAAAGAATTTTTCTGCCTGTAGGACGGAATCATAGTGAACAAATAGGTAACGAAGATATGCGACAAGTTCCTTATAGGCTCGAATGTAAATCCCATCGTCCAGCGAAGATGGGTCAGCCAAACAACATGCGTTCACAGCAGTAATGGTTTGTTCGATTACCTCGTACGCGCTCCTCGCCGATACAGTTTGTCGACCGCCCAGTGCCCATAGATTTGGGCAATGCTCATAGCTCAGAAATCCCGGCATGTCGTTCGCCGGCCAAGTGACGTCGCTTCCCATTGCAAAGAGATTGGAGAGGTCTATGGAGTCTATGGGGTTGCCTTTGAGCATGGACATCGACAATCCGTTTCCTGCGATCAGCAGAATTTTCATTTTCCCTCGTTCCAATTTTGGATGAGTATTGCATGGTCACTTGGCGAGTATTCTCACGGTGCGGTTTTAGTGTCGACCAAACAACCAAGACGCCAAAAGGATCCCTGAATGTAGCGGATCATAGCATGCCCAATGAATGAGAAATTGCCTTTGGAGCAATTGTCTTTGGGGCCATCAAAGCCCGAACGTTTTTGGTATCCGCACTTTCGCTGACATGGATAGCCTGCTGACCGCAATCAGTCTGAACCGGACAAACGAACACGCGGTTCGACTGGACGGACATGGATTTGCGACAGTCAATATATTCGACACAATACAATAGTTCAGGATGCTGCACTGCACCACAGCAAGCCAATCATGGCATCATGAAGTTGGCTATGCTACAAGTTTGACGGCC
>PKWO01000440.1 GCA_003132085.1 Oxalobacteraceae bacterium
AGGTTGCCGAGCACCATGCCGAAGCAATGGTACAGCGGCACCGGAATGCATAACCTGTCCTTCTCGGTCAGCCGCATTGCTTCGCCGATGAAAAAGCCATTGTTCAGAATATTGTGATGGGTCAACGTCGCGCCCTTCGGCGCGCCCGTGGTCCCCGACGTGAACTGGATATTGACCGCATCGTCGAATTGCAGGGTGGCGGCGACATTGGCAAGGCGTGCGAGATCATCGGCGCCGATCGATTTGGACAAATCGCCGAAATTCAGCATGCCCGGGGTTTTGTCGGTGCCGAGACGGATCACCTGTTTCAGATGCGGCAGCCGATCCGAGCGCAAGGCGCCGGCTTCGCAATGGTGGATTTCGGGAACGACATCCTGCAGGATCGCAATATAGTCGCTGGACTTGAAGGCGGATGCCAGAATCAGCGCGCTGCATTGCACGTGGTCCAGCACGTATTCGAGCTCGGAACGGCGATAGGCCGGGTTGATATTCACCATGATCAGTCCGGCCTTGGCGGTGGCGAACTGGGTCAGCACCCATTCGGAGCAGTTTTGCGACCAGATGCCGATGCGGTCACCCGGGTTCAGGCCAAGCTTCAGCAAGCCGGCTGCAAGATAGTTGACCTGCTGATGGAATTGCCGATAGGTCCAGCGCACATTTTGGTGCGCGACGATAAGCGCATCGTGCTCACCGAAGCGCTCGACCACCGAGTCCAGATAATTGCCAATCGTTTCGCCAATCAGCGGCACCGGATGGGCACCGTGAACGTAGCTCAGCTGTTGCATGGGGAGAATCTCCTTGATATCTCAGATTGCGGCTCGCGCGATGTGCGCAATCGATGCACGCAATCGATGCAATTCACAACACGAAAATTATTTCTTCACAAGCCGCCAACCCAATTGCGCCGGCAGGCCGAAATGCCTCGTTGCCGGGCAGGGTGATCGGCAATGACGGTTCATTTTAGTAGATATTCAAAACTTTCAGGTTTTCTTCAGGCACCGCGCACTGCGGAAAACTGCGGTAGATTGTAAATTTTGCTCAAAGACGCTGTCGGGAAGTGCGGATAAAGGGCTGGTTACCGAGGACACGGCGAGCGCGCAGTGCGCCTAGGTCGAAATCAGAATCCCCGGGTGGCATCGTGGTCGAACCACTTAAGCGGGCAGGGGATATTGCCCTACCGGGTGCACTGTTGCTCAAGCATGTTCGGGCGCGCCCGGCCAGCTTTGCCGCCGGGAACAACTGGCCGCCGCAGGTGCTGGTGGAGCGTGGCGGACTGCCACAACGAATTGCCAAAATCAAATGCCGATGCCGATATTGTTTTCCACCTTTGTTATCCCAGGGGCTGACCATGCTGCAGCTTCGGCCTGTTCCTTTTCCGCCCATGATTGAACATGACCGCCCAGAATAACGGTGCCGCCCTCAGTCTCGATCGAAATATGGTTAGCATCGAGTTGCGCATTGCGCATAATAGCGCTTTGAATCTTTGCCCTGATGTCCGATGCTTTAACAGGGGGCTTGACAATAATCTTGTTGAGAATCCCCTTCACGCCGAGCATGGATTTTAGGGCGTCTTCGGCAGCAGCTCGCTGATAGTGCCAATCGACCTCCCCATCAAGGGTGACCCTTCCATCTTCAACAATAAGCTGCACCCGGTCCCTTGGTACCAATACATGGAGTTGTAGCGCCAGAAGGGCAGATTCGGCAATGTCCAAATCGCTTCGTTCAGAGGATCCTGGGAGCTTGACGTCAAGCTCATCAACCACCGCTTTGACGTTAGCTACCCGTTTCACGATGCGTTCCGATATCTTCTTCTCGAAATAACTCGTCACGTATCCCGTCAGCGTTACGATACCTTCCTTGACCGCAACCCCAATATGAGAAGAATCCAAGGACGGATCCCATAGAAGTTCTTGCGTTACCTTTTGTTGCAGATCACTGTTGGTATTCATGGCAAACTTTCCTTGAATGAATGATTTTTCATTAGTGATTCATTCTAGGAATCTGCGCGATTGTTCGCATTGATTTTCGTCAAACAAAGTGACTGATGGCGTCGGCGCGATTTTGAAGGGGGGAGTGTGGTTATCAAGATTTCGGTGAGCTGCGCCAAGAAAACAGCTTTTTTTCGGTTATCGGTTGGGATGCGCGCGCAACGCGCATCCCGCCGCCGCAACTGCGCTGATTACTGAGGCTGCGCGGGCGTGGTTTCCAGCCGGATGTTGGAAACCACCACACCGGTGCCCGCCTTTTGCGCTTTCAGTTTCGTGCCGACCATCAGGTTGGTCGGCACGAAACGCACCAGCACATCGTCGGCAGACGTGATGCCCAGTTCGGCAAGGTTGGACGTGACCTTATAAGTCAGGGTTCCCAGGGAGTCCGGTGAGCCGTCGTGCTCGTGATGCCCAACCGGGCCAAGGCCGAAATAGCTGAAAGTGGAGATATAGCTGGATTTCTTTGGGGCCGCCTTGCTGCTCAACAAGATCTTGTAGGTCAAAGCCGGCGAGCCGGTCAAGGCGACGTTTTCCAGGATCAGGTAGCTCTGGCCGGCTTCACGCGGCGCCTGGCTTGCCTCCAGGTTTTCGGCCTTTGGCGCGGACACCGCTTGTAGCGGCACATCTACGCTGCTGTTACCCAGCGTCACTGCTTTTTGCGTGCCCATGGGTGTACCTATCTTGAGTGGGCTGGTCAGCACGCGGGGCTGGCTGACCAACGCTTGCGCGGAAACCACAGGCTTCGCGTCGCAATTCCTCAGATTATCGTAGTTGACGGTTATTGTGCCATTGAACACGTCGGCGACAGTCCGCGTGACCTTGTTGCCGTTTTCATCGACAAAGGCATAGCTTTTTTCATACCAGGAGTCGGGCATCCCCAGATTCGCCTTGGCCCAGGCCAGATCGATCGGATGACCGTTGGCTTTGCGGACCATCCAACATTGCCACAGGCGGTCGATATTGGCGTGGTGCATATAGAAAATCGGATCCAATCCCGCGATCGGCACGAATCCGATATCGGGCATCGTGCAGTCGGAGCCCGTTGCGCAATGCATTGCGCCGTGCGGCTGATTTTGCAGTTGATTAGAGAAGTTCGTGAAGTCGGGGTAATCGAAAGCCTTGGAAGCGTCCGCCGACGAAGGGTCCATGAAAGTGCTGTATTCGTTCAGACCGGGCGTACGGTATTCATTGAATAGCGTGCCGGCAGTCTTACCGCGCACCAGCGACGGTAGGCAGATGCCTTTCGAGGCGGCCACATAATTGTCGTAATAGTTCCAGTACGGCAGCGCAAAATCGGGATATCCCGACTGCTTGCGCAGCGTACGCTCGAAGAAGTGCAGGTAGATACGGTGCCAGGGCAGGAAAAACAGGTTTCCATGTTGGCAGGTTCCCCAAATTTGATTGGTGAAACCGTCGTTTGGCACGTTGGTATTCGACATATGCGCGAAATACGCGTCGCAGGTGGCCTTGTCGTATTCGCTCAAGCACTGCGGCATGCGATAAGCGATATATTGCGGCAAATTCGTCGCGTTGGCTCCCGTTCCGAAGTAGCCGTGCGTATTGGCCCAGTAGGCGAAACTGGTGCGGTATTTCGCGGACATTGGGTCGGCCTTGCTCTCAGAGCGCATGTTGGCGATCCCTTTTCGCAAGGCCTCAACCTTTTTCGGATCCTTGGAGAACTGCTCGACACTGATCCGCGCGGGGTCGGCCAGCGCAGCCGTCACGGCGCTCGCACCGACGATAGCTAAGGTCGATGCGAGCAACGCTAGCCGTTTTGCCGCTTTCTTGCCATCAAGCCATTGCATGTCTTCTCCGTTTGGTTTGGGAACCGCCAGATCATGGACAACAATGCGGCACCGGGTTGGCTGCCGCGCGCAGACAGCCGCATTATCAGGCACTTCGACGGGTGATGTTACCTGTTAAGGTTTACAGGTGTGGCAAGGGCTTTGACCTTGATTTTCTGAATTTCGGGTCGGCACCTGTCAGCGATAGCTCACAAGCAACGCCGACATACCAGCGCTCGAGCCCTGAGGTAGCTAAGAAGCTGGTGGCGCCATTGCACGCGCTCCCGGGAGCTGCGTTTGCGACTGGCTGAGCGGAGAATCGCTGCCGCGCATATGTCGATCTCATTCAAATCGTCCGAATCGCGGTTTTCAATACATCTTTCCTTATGCGCGCCACCGAACCGAAGGTCGCCGCATCGAAGTGCATCATATAGCAATCCGTTTCTCCTTGTAACTGATCACGCTCCGCAATATTGCGGAGCGCGTAGCTTTTACAAAATTCCTCAGAAAGAGGTTTACATTATGTCCTATCAAAGTATCAATCCGAATGACGGTAAGACCCTCAAAACATTTGAGCATCTCAGTAAAGCGCAACTTGAAAAGTCGTTGGCTACCGCAGAGTCATGTTTTCAGGCATGGAAACATACAAGCTACAAAGAACGTGCTGCTATAGTGGGTGAGGCATCAAAACTGATGCATGCGAACGTGGACGACTTCGCGAAGCTGGCAACTCTGGAGATGGGTAAGCGAATCGATGAGGCACGCGGCGAAGTAGAATTCAGCGCAGACATCCTAGCCTATTACGCGGAGCACGCCGAGAGTTTCCTTAAGCCCATAAAGTTGAATCCGAAAGTCGGTGAGGCCCACATGGAAAGTAGTCCATTTGGCGTGCTCTTCTGTGTTGAGCCGTGGAATTTTCCCTTTTACCAACTGGCGCGCGTCGCCGGTCCGCAGTTGATGGCCGGGAACGTGGTGGTGGTGAAACACGCAGGCTGTGTGCCGCAATGTGCGATTGCGTTCGAAAAACTTTGGATTGATGCCGGGGCCCCGGTCGGCGCTTACACTAACCTGTTGATTTCGCATGAACAGTCTGAGGCAGTTATCGACGATCCGCGCATCAGGGGTGTGGCTTTGACAGGCAGCGTCGCGGCAGGAAGGGCGGTCGCAGCCCGAGCCGGGCAAAACCTCAAGAAATCTTCGATGGAACTAGGTGGCAGCGATGCATTTATCGTGCTCGACGATGCCGACCTCGCAAGAACTATTCCCTGGGCGGTTTGGGGGCGGATGTATAACGGCGGCCAAACCTGCTGCGCGGCCAAGCGTTTCATTGTGCTCGACTCAATTGCCGATGAATTTCTTGAGAAATTCAAATCGGCACTATCCGCATTGAAGCCCGGCGATCCGATGGATGAAAAAACCACGCATGGTCCTTTGTCTACAGAGGACGCTTTGCTTCAATTGCTCAAGCAAGTGGATGGTGCAGTGAAACATGGCGCGAAACTCTTGATGGGCGGCAAGCGTCTCGACCGTCCCGGTTCGTTCATGGAGATCACCATTCTGACGGACATCAAACCTGACAACCCAGCCTTCCGTGACGAATTCTTCGGCCCAGTTGTTTCATTCTACCGGGTTAAGGACGAAGCAGCGGCGATCGCGCTCGCAAACGATTCCGACTTTGGCTTGGGCGGCTCGGTATTTACTAAAGACCTTGCACGCGGCAAACGTGTCGCCAGCCAAGTTGATACCGGAATGATGTTCATCAACAATATCGATTGGTCAGATGCCGAACTGCCATTCGGCGGGATCAAATATTCCGGTTACGGACGCGAATTGGGCAATATGGGCATACAAGAGTTTGTGAATAAGAAACTGGTTCGCATTGCCGATCACGACGCCCCGGCTTGATCAAAAACGGAAATCAAATCATATACATCAACGTCGCAGGCCTGACGGAGAAGGATGCACACGAGCGCCGGTGGCGCTCGTGCCTTTTGTGATTTCAAAAAGACGGTTGCGGTGCAGTGCCGGAATACAGCCATTTGAGCCATGCAGCTATTGCAGCGAACCTACGCATACAATTTTACATAATATAAATTATACGAAATTGCCGGTTGACCTAAACTTGCATCGAACCACCAAACCGACACACAATAGTCGGTTTTTTCTTGCTCAAAGGAAAACCATGAAATACCCTAACCTCAGATACGGAAACCCGACCGAATTCAGGCATTATGCACAAAGCATGTCGCTGAAAGACCTAGCCAAACGTTTACGGAGATCAGAGCGATGCATCATGAACTGGATGAAGGAACGAGAAAGAATTCCATACTGGGTGCCGGAACTGCTCCGGCTTCAGGACATGGAACACCGGGAAATGATGCGCCAAATGGGGATATACAAACTTCCGACGCGACTCGGAACAGTGACGAAAACGGGGATAATTTACGATTTACAAAAAGGCCCCTCGATCGAGCCAAAAACCACGCCCGACGCTTTGAATTCGGATTCACAGGCCCATTATTTTGGATGACCATGGGTTGCGTTTTTCTCGTCCTGATATGGGCAGAAATGCATCAGGACGAACTTAAAAGCATGGTTGCCTCAATCAACACGCCACCGCAAAAAAAGATGATGGTAAGCATTGCAAAAACACCAGTAGGGACACCATGGCCAGCCACCATGAGACACGCGACGCCACGCCCAGACGAAATAAAACGAATAACGGAGCAAGCACCGACGATAATTTTCAAATGCATCGACAGCGAGCGCACCACCTACACAAATATTCCTTGCGACCAGCAAGATCAACGCTTACGCAACAATTGAGACAAAATCGGTTTTTCGATGGTATCGGCACTAGTAGAAGAATTTAAGCGAGATACTTGTATGAGCAGAAAGTCGCAACGAAATAATAAAAGCCTGCAAATGGTAAAAAAAACCAAGGCATCAATACCGCTCCCAAAGGAAAAGACTACGCTACAACCAAACAATGTCGACATCCAACCCAAGCACCAAAAGAAAAAAGAAATACCGTCCTTTACATCGCTCTTGAGTCGCATACAGTCGCATCAGCTTTTTATAGTAATTTTGATACTCGGCGCTCTGTTCGCTCTTAAGCCAATATACGACGCAGCCGAGACAGCATGGCTAGAGCCGGAAATTCTTCCCCCGCCAGGCCAGATAGCCGATCCATTCTCTCTTCGATTCAAGCTGTACAACCCAAGCACAATTAAAATCACAGAAGCCCAAATCATTTGCAGGCAGAAAATAGTGACATACGAAGACGGAAATAGTGAACTGGCCGACAACGAATTTAGCGATGGAACAATCATAACGATTGAACCCAAAAAAACAGCACTATACATGTGCCCTTACAACCGATTTTTCGTCATACAAGGATCAATAGCACGCGCATCGATAACCATTAGGACCAAATTTAAAACACTCGGCTACAACCGATCTACAGAGTCAGAGCTATTTAACTGGGACAGCCGTTCACACCAATGGGAAAAGGGCAACATCGTTAATTAGCCCCTCAAAAAAACAGAGTCTTACTCGCAAAAACACAATCAAAATGGACAATTCAAAGCTACCAGCCCAACATGCGGCGCAGTAGCCAACCAAACGACGCCCAACGCATTGTTACACCACGTCTGAACAGCATCGAGGCCATGCTGACCAGCCACCGCAAACGCCACCTGAACAGCGGACAACATATCGGTTGACGCCAAGCGCCAACTAGTCACTTCCGGAAACACAATGCCGCGTGACCGAAAATATCTTTTCTGATCCAGATCACGACAGTCCATCTCTTTACCGCAATACTTGGCGATATAGGACGCCAGCTTGTGCGGATCACGAACATTGACTTGCCCCATCTGTTCGCCGGATTGCCCAAGCCCAAGCACTGATTAGCAGTAGTCGCGATTTGATCTGACATGTATAAGTTGAGGGTCGACCTGAATTCATGTAAAAACTCAAATCCCGCTGTAACTCTTTGATTTATTGAAAAATCCTGGTTTTGTAGCGCATCGGCGGCACTTTTCTGCCCAGATCCAATATGTAGTCACAATATCTGTCGATATGCTCGGTACGATATGGAGCCCGTCCGGCCAGGATTTCCTCATCAATCGTGAGCCACCCTTCCCTCTGCATCTCCTTCAAGGCGCCGGTCATCGCTTCCACATTGTGAAGAATTGCGAGATTGGCCACCATCTGATTGTATTTGACGACTTTGCTCAGTTGGTGGCGGACATTCTCGGCGATAATGCCCCGGTTGCCGAGGAATAGCCATTTGACGAGCTGGTTGAACTCCTCACTCTTGACCATCGGGTAGCCAACGGCACCGAAACGCAAGGCTAAATCATTTTGAGCACTATTTTGGAATTCTCCCATGGAAATTAAGGTCAAC
>PKWO01000483.1:0-365 GCA_003132085.1 Oxalobacteraceae bacterium
GGCGGAGAATAACCCAGCCTGCTGTCCGGCGTCCATGCCGATGCCGGTGTCGCGTATGCAAAACCGCAACAACACCCTATCGGACTGCTCATCAGACGGCGCTTCGGCGACCTCCACCAGAACGGCAATTTCACCCTGTTCGGTGAATTTGATTGCATTGCCGGTTAGGTTGACCAGTACTTGCTGTAGCCGGAGCGCGTCGCCAAGCAGCATGTGGGGAACACCGGGCTCGATGCCGATAGCCAGCTCCAAATCCTTTTCTCCGGCGTTGACCGTCATAATGTTTGCCAGCGCATTGAGCACGTCGCCCAACTGAAAAGTCTCCGGTGAAAGCTCCAGGCGTCCGGCCTCGATCTTGGAGAAAT
>PKWO01000483.1:375-13048 GCA_003132085.1 Oxalobacteraceae bacterium
GGCGTGCGGATTTCATGGCTCATGTTTGCCACGAATTCACTCTTGGCACGGCTGGCTGCCTCGGCCTGCTCCTTGGCGGTCACCAGCGAGGATTGCAATTGTTTTTGCTGGGTAATATCCTTGGCGATACCCAGGAAGCCGTTGATCCTGCCGTCAATATCATGAATGGCCGTGACGACCAGACTGACTGGAAGGCGCGAGCCATCCTTGCGCGCATAGGTCCATTCGCGCATTTCCGCATGCCCTTGGCGCGCCTGCTCGACAAAGATATCGAAACCCTCAATCGGCCGCCCCAGTTCAGCACTTAGCTCGGCACCGCGCGCCATCACTTCGTCGGACACATGCATGAAAAACGGCGACAGTTTGTCCACCACATCGGCGGGGCGATATCCCAACATGCGCTCTGCACCCGCGCTAAATACCTGGATCGTACCGTCCAACCCGGTGGCTATGATGGCAAACTCGCTTGCGGAGTCGATAATGCTTTGCAGTTGCGCCTGCGTCTCCTCAAATTGCGTTCTTACTTGTTCTCCCAGGCGCCCCCGATTCATGCCGGCCGCCACAATCATCGGAGAAATCATCGTAAATAGCACAGGTAGATAGATCATCCATAATTGCCCGTTGGCGGTGACTGCCGGCGGAACGAAATATCCGGTGGCCATGGTCGCGCCCATCGCGATCGATGATAGGCACATCAATGCCGCCGTGCCTTCAAAGCTGAGATTCACCGCCGCAACGATCAACGGCACCATGATATAAATAAAGGGGAAGGGCAGGTAAATCAACGCAAAAATACATACAGTCAGAGACAACAATGCAAACCATGCGGTTCGTACCCAATCTATGCGTTCAAATAATAAATGCCCGCCCTGCCGAAAAGCGAGCAAGATGATCGGCAGCATGCCGACAGATCCGATCGTTGTGCCTGTGTACCAAGACGACCAAACCCTGGAAAACGGCGCAAAACCGGTCAATGAGACGGTTGCCGCACCGGCGGTCGCCCCCAGCAATGGCGGTATGCAACATGCCAGCAAGATAAAGCGTAAGAATTTTTTCGGGCTTTCGGTGAATTTTTCATCTGCCTGAGTATGCCGCACTAAAGAAGCGGCGATCCAGATTTCCACTACGTTCCCGGGTACAAACGCCGCCGATAGCCATATTGAATCGCCCAATGCGAGATGGGCTGAAAAATTTCCAAGAGCGGCACAAGTTAACAGGAAAAATGTGAATGACCGGGGTTGGCTGATCAGATAAGCAATGGCCAATGCGTTGGCAAACCACAGCGCCGCAATATTCCCAGGTTGGCGAGACAAGTAAATGGCCGCGACCGCCAGAAAAAAATAGAGAATGCCAAATTGTGCCAATAAAAGCGATGGCGGCAAAGAGGGTGAACGCGGTTTCTTCATGAATCGATTTCCTGATTGAGTGCGCCCTGAAATTTATGCACGCCGCCAGAATATATCCTAGAATTTGACGCACAGAGCAATCAAGTAGAAATGTCTGATCGTTTCGTCAATTCATTTGGCTCATGGCGACATCGTGTTGATTGTTCGCCATGGTAAACGGCAGGAGAACCAATGGTGCCGCGATCGAACACCTTAAGGTATTCTAAGATAGTATTCTAAAACAGACTTGCCATATGGGAAAATGGCTGATAATATAATTCATCGGTTGCAATACCGTTACCCAAGCAGCTGTATTTTTCGGAATGCTCAAACAAATGCATTTCTGAGAGAATGCCGTAAAAATTGCCGATCATCGACCGCCCACCCCTGCGGTCAAGCTGTAGCCATCCGGCCTAATCCCGCCGACTATTTTCTCCTTGTATTGTTAAATGTTGAGTTGTGATGCGTATCGCTATCGCTATCGCTATCGCGAGAGACATTGCGTGTCCAGCTCAAGGAATTTGGCGCAACGCCGTTAATTAAATCGTAGTATCGATCGGAGCGTCCAAAAAATGCGTTCCTGAAAAAATACCGCGAAGCATCGACCGCCCCAACGTGGTCAACCTGTATTTTTCCGGCCCAATCCCGCCGACTATTACCTCGCTGTATGCATTTTTGAATCGTAATGCGCGTATCGCTAACGCGAGCAACATTGCGGATTCGTTTCAGATAACGCACAGGAGTATTGTCATGCGCCTCAAACAACAAATCTCTGGCTACAGAACGCAGGATGACCATCCGCCGCGGTTCTGCGCGGATGAGGACGTTGAACACCGATTACCTGATCGGCCTCGGCACGATCGAACAACGGATGTTGATTCTGGTCGATATCGAAAAAATGATGTCCGGCGCCGATTTGGGGCTGATCGAAAAACTTGCGGCTTAATTCACAGTTAGACGCAACGAAAATGAATACACGATTTGATTTTTGAGGGAATATAAATGAATACCGCAAACACAAAAACGGGGCGAATCGGGATTGTATTTTTCGTTACGCTTGCTATCATGATAAGTTTTTTTGCATGGAACGCAACGGGTAATACGGGGCGAACATTTTCCGGAATGTCGACGGAGAAAAGAGAACCTATAATGACAGCGGACGGCAAGCTGTGGAATGCGACACATCACTTCAACGGCTATTTATTGAGAGTCGGCGACTATGACAAAAGATTCTCCGCAGACTTTGCAGACGTCAATGCCACAGCAGCTGGGAACGCGAGCATGGCAAGCGTAAGCAATCGGGAAAGATCATTGCCGGATACGATATCGAAAGGCACCGAAACCACTCTTCCGGCATCGTATAAAGTCGTTGAAGTTAAATTCGGTGGCGCACAATCGAAGTGAGGCATCCAAACATTTTTCGAACGCTGTCTCCGGCGTTGAGTGGAAAGAGTTTTCACGTCTCCTTCAGGCATTAAGCACATCGAAAAATTGTGGTTGCGTTGATTCAGCTTACTTATTCAGGAGCAAGTAGACCATGGCCATCTTGATTGTTGACGACAATAAGACGAATCTCCTTCTGTTGTCCTCCCTGGCGGAATCGGCAGCAGACATTCGCTCTATCACGTTCGACGATCCGGTGGCGGCGCTTTACTGGTGCGAGACCAACGTACCTGAGCTCGTGCTGGTGGACTATCGAATGCCGCATCTATCAGGCAACGATTTCATCCGGCTTTTCAGGAAAATGGCAGAGCTTAAGGATGTGCCGATCATCATGGTGACTACCGAGAACGATTGGGAGGTCAGGCGGGAAGCACTAAACTTGGGCGCTACCGAATTTCTGGCCAAGCCGATCGATTCGAACGAGTTTCGACTTCGCGTGCGCAATCTGCTAGCGCTTCGTCAAGCGCAGATTTTGCTGGTAGATCGCGCGAAACTTTTGCAACACGAAGTGGAAAAAGCTACCGAGGCGGTTTTGCAGCGTGAGCGCGAATTGGTCCTCCGCCTTTCCAAGGCGGCCGAGTTTCGCGATCCGGACACAGGTGCGCACATCAATCGCATGGCGCATTACTCAGAACTCATTGCAAAACAACTGGGTTTATCCGAAGAGTTTCAAAAGAATATTCTCGAAGCGGCGCCGATGCACGATATCGGAAAACTGGCGACGCCCGACTACATCTTGCTCAAACCTGGACGGCTCGACCCCGATGAAATGACGATCATGCGGCGCCATGCGGAAATTGGCGCCCAGATCTTGGCCGGCAGCAGCTCCTCTTTGATACAGTTGGCGGAAGAGATCGCCGGCGCGCATCACGAAAAGTTCGATGGAAGCGGTTATCCGAAGGGCCTGGTCGGCGATGCCATTCCGTTGGCCGGGCGGATCGTCGCGGTGGCCGATGTTTTCGATGCGTTGACTTCGGAGCGTCCGTACAAACGAGCCTGGCCGATCGAAAACGCCCGGCAATTCCTGCTCGAAAATATCGGCACGCATTTTTGCCCACGCTGCGCGAATGCCTTTTTGGGCGCCTGGGACGACGTACTGGCAATCAGATCTCATTTTCCCGATTAACCAATCACCGCACGGATATGTCATGAAAGTCAATCAAATCATTCTGAAAGCGCCTGGCAACATCGAAGCGGCGCTATCGCCGCTACGGGCGCTACAACCGGACTTGGTGCTGGTATTCGGTGCTGTGCCGTTTTTCCATTCAACGGAGTTGGCGGGCGTGCTGCGGAAACTGTTGCCGGATGCGGCGCTGGCAGGTTGCTCCACCGCAGGGGAAATCGCGGTTGACCGGGTCTACGACAATACGTGTATTGTAACAGCCGTCAATTTCGAACATACGCCGGTGCATGTCTTGTCCACCGCCATCCATGGCATGAACGATTCGTTCGGTGCCGGCCAACGTCTGGCTGACGCGCTGCCGCAGGACGAGTTGTCTGCAATCCTGCTGTTCGGCACCGGCGTCGCGATCAACGGCAGCGCGCTCGTTTCCGGGTTGCAGTCCTGCGTGCCGAAAGGGGTCACGATTTCCGGCGGTTTGGCGGCGGATGCCGGGGCATTCAGGCAAACCTGGACATTAGGTCCGCAGGGTTCCGCCGACGACCAGATCGTCGCCGTCGGTCTGTATGGCAAGAATATTCGTCTGGGATACGGAACTTTCGCCGGATGGGAGCCTTTCGGCCCAGCGCGGAAAGTGACCCGTTGCATCGACAATGTCTTGTATGAACTCGACGGCGAACGGGCACTGGACATCTACAAGTCCTACCTCGGCGCATATGCAAAGGATTTGCCCGGTTCCGGACTATTGTTTCCATTCGAAATGCTGGGGGCAGGGCAGGAAAAAAGCGGGATTTTCCGCACGATATTGGGCATCAATGAAGAAGACGGGTCGCTGACCTTGGCTGGAGACATTGACGCCAAAGGTTATCTGAAGCTAATGCATTCCAGCACCGAGAAGCTGATCGAAGGGGCGGAGACGGCAGCCAGAAGCGCAGTCAGGGCGAAGCGCGACGACAGCGGCGAAGGGCTGGCGATTCTGGTAAGTTGCATCGGGCGCAAACTGGTTATGGGGGATCGTGTTGATGAAGAGGTCGAGGCCGTTGCCGCATTGATGGGAGCGCATACGACCGTAACCGGATTCTATTCAAACGGTGAAATCGGCGCCTCCACTTTTCATGGCGATTGCCGCTTGCACAACCAGACCATGACCATAACTTGGTTGCTGGAAGCCTGATCATGCATCGCGCGCTTTTGCGGCAACTTCGGCGCGTGTGCGGGATTGAGGACGAGGAAAGTTTACAAAGCCTTTTTCAGACCGCGTCGGAACTGGGGACAAGACAGGATCTGCCCCCGGAAATGAAATCCTTTCTTGGCGGACTGAAGGATTTTTTATCGCGCGTCGATAGCACCTATAAGCAGTCAGATCGCGACCTCGATTTAAGCTCGCGCAGCCTCGAATTGAGTTCGACGGAACTTAACCAGGCCAATGATCGGATGCGAGCCGATATTTTAAGCCGAAACCGTGTTTTGCAGTCATTGCGCGAAGCTGCCGGCAGTCTGCTCGAGCACAACGAATCGGGGTTAACGCTACCGGCAGAGGAAGATCTCGAAGGATTGTCGGCTTTGCTGCCTAATCTCGTCATGCAGCAAGAGCAGCGACGCATCGAATTGGTCAATCAGCGTTTTGCGATGGATCAGCACGCGATCGTCAGCATCACCGACACGAGTGGAAATATTCTCTCCGTAAATGACAAGTTTTGCGAGATCAGCGGTTTCACACGCGAAGAACTGATCGGGAAAAACCACAGAATCATCAATTCGGGCTACCATCCCCGCGAAGTTTTCGAGGTGATGTGGAAGAAGATCACCGCAGGTATTGTCTGGCATGGAGAAATTTGCAATACCAACAAGCAAGGGCAGAACTATTGGGTCGATGCAACCATCGTACCGTTTCTTGACCAGAGCGGCGTTCCCTATCAGTACATTGCGATTCGCACCGACATTACCGGACGCAAGCGCATGGCGGAGAAAATCGCCACGAGCGAACGTCAGTATCGCAATGTGGTCAACAGCCTCAATGAAGTCGTTTTCAGAACCGACCAGGAAGGAATATGGACCTTCCTGAATCCGGCCTGGACCAACATCACAGGATTCCCCGTAAGCGAAACGATCGGCAAAAATTTCATCAATTACATCCATCTGAACGACCAGGAACTGACCCGCACCGGCTTCGTCGACATGATGAAAGGCGCCAATACGTTTACCCGGCATGAGGTGCGCTATATCACACAAGATGGCGGCTATCGCTGGATCGATGTCTACGCGCAACTTGAGATAGACGATGACGGCAAGATCGTCGGCTTGACCGGGAGCCTCACCGACAACACGGCGCGCCGTCAAGCAACCTGGCAAATCAAGGAAAACCTGAATTTCGTCGATGCGCTGTTTGAGTCGATTCCTCTGCCGGTCTACCTGAAAGATCCGCAAGGCCGCTATCTGCGCTTGAACAAGGCATTCGGGAAATTATTTTCGATCAATGCGGAAGACTGGCTGGGAAAAACTGCGGCCGAATTATTGAACGCGCCGGATTCGGATGTTCATAACGAACTGGATCGCGAGTTGATGCAGAATCGCGGAACGCAGACCTATGAGTCGTTGTTGAGTCTGAGCGATCGGCAGGTCGACACGATATACAGCAAAGCCGCGTTGACAAAACCCGACGGTTCGCTCATTGGCCTGGTAGGAACAATCGTCGATATCTCCAGCCAGAAAGCCGCAGAGCGCGCATTGCTGCAGGCGAAGGAGGTAGCGGAATCAGCCAGTCGTTCCAAGAGCGAATTTCTTGCCAACATGAGCCATNNACGACATCCTGGATTTCTCCAAAATCGAAGCCGGCAAGATGACGCTGGAATCCATTCCTTTCGATTTCGGCCGGCTGGTTTCGGATACCTTGCGCACGCACACCTTGCGCGCACAACAAGGCG
Source organism: Oxalobacteraceae bacterium (assembly GCA_003132085.1). Taxonomy (GTDB): domain Bacteria; phylum Pseudomonadota; class Gammaproteobacteria; order Burkholderiales; family Burkholderiaceae_D; genus PKWO01. The sequence goes on from PKWO01000483.1 coordinate 7,248, forward strand.
GGCTGGAACTCGCGCTGGACCTCGATCCCGATATTCCGCGCCACTTGATCGGCGATCCGGGCAGATTTCGGCAAATACTGACGAATCTGGTCGGCAACGCGATCAAGTTTACCCGTGCCGGCGAAATCGTAGTGTGTGCCAGGCTGGTCTGCATCGATACCCGTGTCGCTTCCCAAATCGCACGTTTGCAAATCACCGTTTCCGACACCGGTATCGGCATACCGCAAGACAAGCAGCGCCTGATTTTTGAAGCGTTTGAGCAGGAAGATGGATCTACCACGCGACGTTTCGGCGGAACCGGCCTCGGTCTTTCAATCACAAAGCGTCTGGTTAATATGATGAACGGTGAGATTTCCGTTACCAGCGAAGTTGGAAGAGGAAGCACATTTGTCGTCACTGTCGGCGTTGGCGTCGATCGGCACAGCAAAGATGGAATTGTAGAGATCATGCCGATTTCGCTTTCGGGCCGTACCATTATGCTGGTGGACGACAATAATACCAATCTGACTATCCTATCCAAGATGTTCGAGCGCTGGACTGTCGCGACTATTGTTCAGCATTCCGGCAACGATGCGCTCGCATACTGCCGCAGCCAAGTTCATCCTATCGACTGCATCATCATGGACTACATAATGCCGGGACTGAATGGCTTTGAAACCGCGTCCGCATTGTCTGGAATTGAACATTACAAGGATGTGCCGATTGTCATTTTATCGTCCAGCGGCATACCGGGAGATGCGGAGAAATGCAGGGAATTGGGAATCCAGGGATATTTGCTCAAGCCTGCCAGCCACGATGAGATCCACAGCGCGGTTTGCGGGGTGATCAATCGCCACCGAAACGAGGCGGGAGAGGCGCCGATCATTACGCGGCATTCGATTCGCGAAGCGGCGCCCTCGCTGTCGATACTGCTGGTTGAAGACAATCGACTCAATCAACAACTGGCGTTGGCATTGCTGAAAAAATGGGGGCATCGGGTCAAACTTGCGAACAATGGCATTGAGGCGCTTGAGATGCATCAGAGCCAGGTTTTCGACCTGATTTTGATGGATTTGCAAATGCCGTTGATGGGCGGAGTTGAGGCGACGGCGAAGATTCGGGAGCGCGAAAAATTAGGTGCAAGAAGAACCGTAGTCATCGCGATGACGGCCAACGCGCTGGAAGGAGACCGCGAGAAGTGCATTGCCGACGGAATGGATGATTATTTGTCCAAACCGTTTAAAGCAGAAATGTTCTCGAATATGTTGAAAAAATATTCGCCGTATGAGACAGTGCAGCCCCGGCCTCTTGAAAGCGAATCTGCCGGTACCTTACCGCCCCAAAGATTGAACCTTGCCGAAGATTATGTCGACGGTTTCGATTATGCGGGCGCCATCAAGAATTCGGACACGGAAGTGGTTAGGTTGATTGCGGCCCATTTTCTTGTGAATGTGCCGCAGCAGATAGCAACGATGCGGCACGCCTGGAAAACATCCGATTTCGACGCGTTGCAGCGAGAGGCTCACGCGCTGGCCGGCTTGCTCGGAAATTTCATGGCGGAACCGGCCCAACGCCTCGCCGCCGAAATCGATCACGGCATTCGCGAAAATCGCGCGTCGCACATTGCCGATCTTTTCGACGCGCTTGAACGAGAGATCGCGTTACTGGCGCCGCATCTGGCGGATGCTGCTCGCCTTGCGCCATAGGCGCGCCAAAAAGGAGTGTATACAAAATGAACTTGCCTCAATACAGCCATTGCCAACCCGGCCTGCTGCTGGAAACTGTCGGAGATGACCGCGAAGTGTTTCTTCAATTAGTGGAGATTTTTATGCGCGAAAGCGCTGAGAAATGCGAACTATTGCGTTTGGCGGCCGCTGCTGCCGACTTCGAACAATTGGGTTTTCAAAGTCACGCGCTCAAAGGAACGGTGGGGCCGCTGGGCGCGCGCGCACTGGTGCAAATGCTTCTGCTTATGGAAGACGAATGCGGACGCAAGCAATGCATCTGCGATGCCGAACGGATTTCGATGATCGATGAAGAACTGAGCCACGTTCGCCGTGAAATGCAACAATTCATTGCACATTTTTAGACGTTGGACATGCGCATGCCACAAAAATATACAAAAATAAATGCAGGGATGAAGATTTGGCCGCAGGTGCGTAAGCGATGAATCTGAAATCCGTCAGCGCAAGCCGCATCATCTTCGTGGTGTGTATCATACTGGTCGCGATTACTTCCGCAAGGGCGGTTTTCTCAATCTGGTCGTTGCGTGAGACGGCGATCGAGGACTGGCGCAAGCAGATGGGGAATCTATCTCTTACGCTTGCCGAGAGTACATCGCAAATGATGGATTCTTCGCGTCTGGTGCTGGATGGTGTCACCGAGAGAATTCGGGAATCCGGCATGCAGGACGCGGCGGCTCTTCGCGCAAAGGCAGGCACAGCGGAAATTAATCAAATGCTGCGCGACAAGACCGGCGGTTTGCCACATATTGATGTGGTCACGATTGTCGCCAGTAACGGTGACGTGTTGAACTTTACGCGTTCTTATCCGGCACCGCCAATCAATCTTGCGGACCGTGATTATTTTCAAGCAAGTTTGCGTGATCCCAACCTGGGAGACTTCATCAGCGCACCGGTACGCAGCAAAGGTAGCGGGAAATGGGTGTTTTATATCAGCCGTCGGTTGAATGGCGCGCATGGCGAGTTTATCGGCTTGGTCGTAGTCGGCATCTCATGCCAATTCATCGCCGATTTCTATAGTCGGATTAGCCTGGATGAAAAGGCGTCGTTTAATTTGTACCGAAGAGATTTCGTGCTGCTTGCACACTGGCCGCAGAAAGACGATTTACTGGGAAAAGCCAATCTTACCGGATCAACTTATACCATCGTCGAGAAAATGAAAAAGAAAAGCGATGTTGTGGTGACCGCCGCGCCCCGGTTTTCCGAGAGCAATCTTCCTATATATCGGATGGGCGCGTCGCGCGTGTTGGATAGCTATCCGCTCATAGTCAATGTGACGATTCCGGAAGACGTGTTTTTGGGAGATTGGTACAAGACGTCCACATTGATCGCCACCGTTACCATAGGCGGTATTCTCTCGATGTTTATTTCCTTTTCCTGGCTTGCCAAAATACTCAAACAAAGAGAGTCGGACATGGAAGTCAATCTCATGTTGAGGCAGCAAGCGGAGGAGGCCAATCTCGCCAAATCGATCTTTTTGGCGAATATGAGCCATGAGATTCGAACGCCAATGAACGCGATTTTAGGGATGTCGGGGCTGATGCTGGAGACGAACTTGAATACGGAACAAAGGGAATATGCCGTGACCGTGCATGACGCAGGAAGAGGGCTGCTGGCCATTGTCAATGAAATTTTGGATTTTTCGAAGGTGGAAGCGGGTTATATGGAATTGGAAAATGTTCCGCTCGATCCACGTCGTATTATCGCGAATGCAGCAAGCCTATATCGTAAAAGCGCGAAAAGTAAAGGTTTGACGATCCATGCGGATATCGACGAAAGGGTGCCGTCGGCCATCAACGGCGATCCGGTCAGATTGCAGCAGGTACTGTCGAATCTGATCGGGAACGCAATCAAGTTTACGCATGCGGGAAAGGTCGAAATTTTCCTGGCTGTGAATGAAGCGCAGGCGACGCAAAATGGACGGGTGCGCTTGAAATTTTCCGTCAGCGACACCGGCATAGGCATTGATGCCGACACGCAGAAAACACTCTTTCGCCCGTTTATTCAAGCGGATAGTTCGATTACCAGGCAGTACGGCGGCACCGGACTTGGGCTCGCGATCTGCAAGGGCCTGGTGACGTTGATGAATGGCGAGATATCGCTATCCAGCACACCGGGAAAGGGCTCGATATTCACCTTCGACATTGAATGTGACGTGATCGAGCCTGCGGCATCTCGTCCTCCACCATCCGATTTACCGCAGGCCGACATTGCATTGTCAACGGATACCAACTCGCCTGCCAATGAAATGGAAGGCGTCAACATCCTGCTCGTTGAAGATGGCGAGGCCAACCGCCGTTTGGCTGAAATTCTGCTGAAAAAGATGGGCTGTCAAGTCACCAGTGTTGTAAACGGACTTGAGGCGGTGCGAGCGCTGCAACATAGTTCGTATGACCTGGTGCTAATGGATTGCATGATGCCTGAAATGGATGGTTATGAAGCCACTCGACAATATCGTGCATTTGAAAATATGCATCGGAAGAGCAGGTTGCCAATCATTGCATTGACGGCGAGCGCGACAACCGGTTATGAGGAACGCTGCAAGGAAGCGGGGATGGACGACTATCTTGCCAAACCATATACCGCCGCTGCGCTGAGCGGCGTAGTCAGGAAATGGGTAAAATCTGTCGGCCGGAACTCGGTCTGACGGGCGATCCCGGAGCAGGCCGGGCGATTGCCGTGGTGCTACTTGATTTATTCGGAGGCGCTAAGTTGCCGGAGTAAAATTACTTGAACATATATCTTGTTCGGTTCTTGATACCGTTCACGCTTGTTGTGTCGGCTGGGCGGCACGCAGGGCGGTTTCCTTGACAACCTTCAACACGATGCCTGCATTAAACGGTTTGATAATGAACCCTTTGGCGCCGTTTTCCAGACACACCTTGACCGTTTCCGCGTCGCGTTTTCCGGTCACCATCAGTACGATTGCCTTCGGCAAATCTTTCATAATCTGTTTCAATACGTCGATGCCGTTGCCGTCAGGCATGAGAATATCTAGGCAAACGAGATCCGGTTTCAATTTCAGCGCTTGTTCCAGCCCGCTCCTGCCGTTGCTTGCTTCACCTAGGACTTTGTGGCCATCGCCGCTCAGGATCGTGCGAAGCAGGGTCCGGGTCATTTCATTGTCATCGACGATGAGTACGTTCACAATTTTTCCATCCCAAAATTCAAATTACGCAATGTCCTTGGCAGCAACGAATGTTCTCTCAAATTAGGCATCGTTATTGTTCATCGTATGGAGTCCGGCGGCGTCATGGCATTATAGCCCAGACAGCCCATGGATCGGACCGAGTCGGATACTATCCGATGGCCGGTGTTGCGACGTTCCGTCAGGCAAAAAATACCACCCAGAATAGGTCAATGAGGGCGATAGGTAGCGTGCTGACGGAGAACGCGAACAGCCGGCGTACCGAAAGACGGGTGACAATCAATTTCCAGCCAAGGTAAGCAGAAAATCCGCTACCTGTCGCCAGTAGAATTACACGAACGATCGGAACCCATTCAAGCGATATTCCTTCCGCTTTCAGATGCGACAAAGTTAGCATCGAGAGGCCAAGAACGATTCCGACACCCGCAATCGGCACCAGGGACAAGGCCAAGCGTTGCCAAGACAGCGCGGGATGGTTGGCCAATCGTGCCGCCAGCCAAATGGCACCCAACACCGCGAAGCCAAGCGCAAGGCCGCCGCCTCCGATGAACATAAGGATGCAAAGACCGTCGAGCCAGGTGAATGCATCATGCGTCTCCGGATGGTGCTTTAGCAGCCACCACGGCGCATCGTCGTGCAGCAAAACAAACGAATGATGCTCAATGAGCCAGTTGGCTAAGGCTGCCTTGATTCGAATGAAGCGGGAACTCGTTGGCCATTGAAACGTTGCAGTGGCAATCCCGATTGCGCCAAAAACAAGCGTCAGCGCTTCTGCCGTTTTGACATCGCGGTTGCCGGTGTTGAGAATTTCGGCGGCGGGCGAGCGTCCGGCAAGACTGACGGCGCCTTTGTAATCACTGCAGCGCCCGCATGCGTGGCACGCCGACGCGCTCTTCATGTGGCGAATGTCGATCAGCGGCGCACAGTTCACC
>PKWO01000177.1 GCA_003132085.1 Oxalobacteraceae bacterium
TCCAAAAATGGGGGGATTACCCCGCCTCTGCCTTTTCGATGTCGCGTTTGCGATTTTGCGTTTCCCAGGTGTAGCCCTCACCCATCGCGTGTAAAGCGGCACCTACTGCCAAGGCGACGGTGAACAGCCTAATTGCGGCGCGCAAGAGCACCGAGTGGATACAATCCGATGCTTTTGAAATCATGATTTTCAATGGAAAAAGCGATGCAACCAGCCGACTTCCCCGTGGGCTGGATTGAACAGAAATGCAGGGATTGAGGTAACGAAGAGGGAGGGATTTGAAACGGAAAATCGCCGCGCAAACGCCGCCCGCATCGCGAAGATCCCCGTCCGCAGCAGTTCCACCTGTCTTGGCCGGTATCCGGGCTAACAAGTCAAACCGCCTCACCTTCCCATGCAAATGCACAGTGGTATTGAGAGACAGCTAGTCACCAACAAGTGACGCTTGCTTACCGTTGCGGGGGCAGCACACATTTGCCTATTGCTAAGCACTATGTTTCCCGTTTAACTGCACACATGGACATGCGTGCGGGCACCAAAACGCGCTAATTATAAGCCAATTAGCTTCTGGATTGCCTCATTTACTTCTGATTGTTAACATATCGGCTGTGAACAATCAGTAGTTAATGCGACAAAATGGCAATAAATGCACTTGAAAATTAGAAGTTAATGCGATAAGCATCAGAAGCTAATACGACCATTTAAACAGTCCATATTTTTAATGTTTATACCTATTGCTCCAACGTTCGGGTATCCGTTAGTTTTTCCGATTATTTTGAATTCTTTGCGAACGCCTATTCGAGCAAGTCAGCCTCAGGAAGTTCTGATCCTCCCATGCGATCTTGAATTTTCTCCAATATTATTCTTTCCCGAATCTTGAATTCAAATTTTTCACGATAGACCGCCAGCATCTCCTTATTGCTGTTCAAAGGACATCTTTTTTCAGGAGCCTGAATATATTTTCCGACCGCAGCATCGAAGCTTGAAAGATCTTTCCAGATGCCGACATTGATAAATGTCGAGTACGACGGGCTCGTTATGTTAAATGTATTGAATTTCGAATCCTCGGCCTCAACCGGTTTCGTCAAAATCTCGCGATATAGGCCAGAATTAGGATCGATTTTCATTGATTGCCACATATTTTTGAACGCCTTTTCGTTCTCGTAGCCATTCTTGATCATCCAATGAACCAAAATTATCAACATGACGTCTCCTAATTTTAAAATTTATTACTCTGTCTTCGGCGCAGGTCCGATGGAAATCATTGCCGCCTGATAGTAGCAGCTGCCTTTCGAAAGATCGTTTTCGTCTATCGATTTCCAAGGGGCTGATACGCAAACTTCCGGTTTTTCCTTGCGGAGTGAAAGATTGCAAGCAGTAAAGAACGGGCACATTTTGAAGTTAAGAGGTTTCACTCGCTGCATGGTTTCAGTTGACATAAATCCATCCTGCGAGCTATGTAGCGCAACGAATCGAAACGAAGCATGCATCTTTCTCCACCCCTCCTGCATGGCATAATCTACCGGGCCAAAAACCGCAATATCGAGCATAAAGTCGCGTTGGATTTGATCAAGCGGACCGGGACGTTCTTGGACGATTGTACACAGCCCATAACGGCGTACCGCCTCATCCATATATTGGAGATTATTTTTGACTTTATTGAGGATGTCAAATTCAAAAAATGGATTGGATTGCCTCTCAAAAAGATTATTTCTAATTGTATTTACGATTTTTTTTACCGCCCGCCCCATAGCTTCGTCGACCGGAAAAGTATCTTCGATTTGTTTCAGAGTCTCTTTGACCCAAAATTTGGTATTTTTCAAACTTTCTTTGGAAATCGTGGCGAGTTCCCGCAGCGGGTCACGCCCTGCTTCTTGCGCCACTTTTTCGCACTTAAAAGCATCTAACAAAATATGGGGAGGATCTGAGGATTGCAATGAACACAACATGCATCCAATGATAGCATCGTCGGATATTTGCGGTGAATTGAAGTGCGCTAGAATTTCCACAAGATGATATGGAACAATTGGCGTTGCTATATTGACGCCCCCAAACGCACGGACGATCTTGCGCTCGAGCATCGAAGCTAGGGACTCCAGTATTTCGTGCGTTCCTATCTCCAACACTATTTCCTTGGTCGGAACATCCCCACCGGCAATCTCTGCAAGGCAGACGATAGTCGTTACGTCGAAATCGGATCCTTCAATCTTTTCTGTACGTAACCTTACCGACGAAAAAGAAATGTCATCTATGGAAACAGCCAACGGTAATTCATTAGATTTTGGTGCGCGTGATGCCAATAAATAGCGTTGAATTTGCTTTGCCGACAAATTGAGGTACGGAGCAAGAGCGGCGGAGCCCATGGATAAACCAGTGTTAACATCAATCGAATTTCGGAAAACCGACCATAAACGCACTACGTTGGCAAAGGCGCTGATTCCCTGAATAGTCGACACGTTGTGTAAATAGTGAGTCCATTCGTGAAAGAAAAATCCTAAAGTTTCAGGCGTAGTGAAACCTTTCGGATTTTCAATGTCAGCATAAGCATCGAATTCCGGCTTTAAGATTATCACCATGCGATCAGGTAGATAGGATGCAGCTGTTAGACTTGACATGTCGATTATGGGTTTTATTTGGAAGGAGTGAAATTTAAATGCGACGAAATTATGAAAACTAAAATTGTATGCTTTCACATTGGTCAGTGAATAGCAATATGATGCGTATTTCGGCGATAGTGATCCTGCAAATACCAGTGGATCGGCACCGCTGTCATTACGTCAAGGCGTGAGTATGAGTGAATCGTTACGCCAGCGGCGCGCTAGCGCTGTATCATGGGCCGCGAGGATTGACGTATTTCACTCCTGATGGAACACCTATCACGGAGGATTTGAAAAAGGCAACCTGAACCGTCCGCCATGTGCTCTGTCGAGGGCGGAAACCGGAGCTAGTCCAAATTAGGCTGGCCCCAAAAACCGGTCAGGTCACCGGACTTGAAGGGACGCACGTCATGAGAACAGGGCCACATGAGGATCTTGTTATTGCCATCAGGGAACTTTGGCGCTTAACGCCACCTTGCCCAAAAAATTTGTTCCATGCGCCGGCATTCATTCACTTGCGCGAAATTTGTCAAAAAATTTATCCGAACTCCGGTCCCGCCGATGCCTTGAACTTTGCATTAAATAATGCCTTGCAATCATTTGGCATGCCTTGTGGACTGACGCGTAGCAATGCAAAATTGGCTCTATCCGCGGAGGCTGCTGCAGTGGGTTTGGATCGCGCTTTCCGTCAATTATACGTTTCACGTATTCATCTGTGTCCTCTTGATTGCGCAGATACGTTGCCCGCTTTGAATTTCGGTTCCAGCTGTATTCGGCAATTTTCACAATCGGAACTTGACGAACTGTTGGATCCATTGCGCTTGAAGCGAAGGAGTCCGAACTATACTTTTGATAGCCAACGTTTTTCGTCGTTTACCTGGCTAGTGGTGACGGAGCACATTCAACTCGATCACAGCGCTGGCGAGAGAGCCGCGCCATTCCTTTTTGAAAGTATAAATGATGAATTCGGAAGCATTGAACCGCACAAGCAATCCATGTCGGCGGCGGTACACTCGTCACTTTTCGCACTTTTACTAGCACCATGGGAAGACTGGGCGCAGTTTACCAGTATTGATTGGCGCGGCTTTTACGTGCCATGGACTTACACTTTCGAAGATGACGTCTTTGCTCAATTTTCGCTTCCGCCATCGGCCGATTCGCTTAGTTGGGAGTATCGTGTTGGCACTACGCACGATGGAGAAGAGAGTGTGTACGAGCACCCCGTCTGCCTGCCGCTAAAAAATTCTGTCACAAGTGCGTCAACATGGATAAATGACGAAGCTTGGTCGAAACTATCAGAAGCGCAACAATCTCCAATATTCGGGAGCGTAATTTCACATTTTTTAGTTCGGGCGTTTCTTTCCACCGGCATTGATGAGTTTCTCGCTCATATCACGGTTATCGAGGCAGCGCTAGGTATGAGAGATGATTATAGTGCCGGTAATCGACGAAAGAATCGTGGCGGCGCGACCGGTAGGGTAGCCGCGCGACTTTCGGCACTTCTTGGCGATAAGGCCTATGGCACTGACTATTTCCGGCTATTCGACACTCGCAGTGAATTTTTGCACGGACGGTCCATGCCTGCAATTTGCAGTCCCGATCGAATCCTTGTCAGAATAATTGCACGACAAACCGTTGTAGCTCTCATTAGCGCAGCATTGCTTGACCCCCTGCAACCACGCGACGTATTTTTGCAGCGTCTGCTTGATGCAGGCCTGGCTATGTGAAAAAATAGCTTGATTTGCAATATATCTGTACGACTATTCAGAACTTGATAAGTTAGATTGGACCGATTACCTTCGGCGTGGAGAGTTCGTGTTATGCCAGTTCGCAAGATACCAAAGAACTACCTGTGCGTCACCGGCAGTTTCGCCAGCCGCAAAAACGGCCAGATGGGCGGTTTCGAATCCCTCCTGGAAAAAGAGTACATGCTGCTCCTGGACTTCGATGACAGCGTCGAGCGCTTTGAAGAGCAACCCGTCACAGTCCCTGTGCCCGGCATAACCAAAGGGTATACACCCAACGTCCTTGTCCATTTTTGGTCCGATTCAGCTACCGGCCACTTCCGCCCACCGCTACTGACCGAAGTCAAACATTCGGACGATTTGAAGAAGAACGCGGAAAAGTATGCGCGCAAGTTTGCCGCCGCGAAGCAATATGCCGCCGAACGCGGTTGGGAATTCCGCATCACGACCGAAAAAAATATCCGTACGCCCCGCTTGACCAGCAATACCCTCACAGAAGAATAATTTTGCCGAACGTGCCCTTTCAGAACTAAAATCTTGTCACAGCTAATTATGTTTTTCCACTTCGGTGGGTCACTTCAGGGAGGGGCGATGAATCTTGAACGATCGCTTGCAATCGTCAGACTCATGCGAAAGCCAGAACGAATGAAGAGAAAAACGATCTGATGGTCGACATAGTCGATGCGGCGACCCGAAGCCGGATGATGTCTAGCATCCGAGGCAAGAACACTACCCCAGAAATGCAGGCTAGGAAATTTCTTCATGCCTGTGGCTTTCGCTATCGGCTGCACGTGAAAAATCTTCCTGGGACCCCCGATATCGTCCTTCCGAAATATCGTATTATCATTTTTGTTCACGGCTGCTTTTGGCACCAGCATCCCGGTTGCAAGCATGCCTCAATGCCCAAAAGCAATATCGCCTTCTGGAAAGAAAAGCTGGGAGGCAATATTGCCCGTGACCGCCGCAACATCGCGGCTCTTGAAAAAAATGGATGGCGTTGTTTGGTTATTTGGGAGTGCCAGACGGGAGATGAGAGGAAAATGAAAAAACTTGCAAAACGTATAACCCTGCCCAAAGTTATCACGGGTTAACCTTACACTCGGGCGAAGCGGGGTGCGCTAGCGCACCAAAATCATGGCCGCCCATTGATATAAGGAGCAGTCGATATGACATTCGAAGAGTGGATGCTATACACAGGGCTTTCAGCATCCTCCGCCTCAAAATATGATGGCGCAATTAGAGGAAGCTTGTCTGAGTGTGCTGTTGAACATCATTTGGTTGAAGGCTCTCTAATAGCAATTACAAGCCGAACACAGTTTGAATCTTTAGTAAAAATAATTCGTGACCTGCCAATTTTCATTGATCGAAATGAGCGAGGGCATCACATGTACAGCAGTGCTCTGCTAAAGTATGCAGAGTATCTTGGGGCTGGTTTTGAAAATGATGTTGAGTCAGACATTGAATTAATTTTGGCCAATCCAGAGATTGCATTAACGGAAAAAAACAATCTGGTTAAAGCGCGAATTGGTCAAGGAGCCTTTAGGCAGAGGCTGATTGGCATATGGAACAATTGCTCAGTCACGGGTTTCAAAGATGTAAGTCTTCTCATCGCGTCACATATAAAACCATGGAGGGTTTCTAACAATGCCCAACGATTGGACGAGTTTAACGGTCTGCTTCTTGTCCCGAATCTGGATAAAGCGTTTGACACAGGGCTAATTACGTTTGACGAGGATGGGGAAATTAGAATTTCTTCTCAGTTTCTTGAGCCGGAAAAGCTTGGTATCACAAATGATTTGCGCGTTTCACTAAAGCCAGAAAATGAGGCTTACATGAAGTTTCACCGCACTGACGTATTCCGCGCCAAATAAGTTGTTTGCAGCTCAAGCGACACATAACTATATATTTCGCGCAAGCTTGGTTTTTGGATTCTGCACAATTACGCTATTCAAGACTAGTGATTCCTATCCGGCTAGCATGACTCGAAAGGCGAGAGAGTATTGAAGCTGATAGCTCACTCCTAAGCCGAAAATAAGGCTCTGATGAGCCATGATCGATCATGTCGATCGATTTAAGTAAACGAAAATCAAATACAACCTTATAGTCCTCACCATCTATCTTAATAACGGGGATTTCGTGATAAAAATTCAACCCAGTGCTCAATTCGACGTTGTATTTCACTGGAATCATGACGCCGGGAAGCAGCCTGTATTTAATCCACTTTTTTTGTGCGTAATCGCAGATTGGTGTCACTTCAAGTTCAATAAATTTGAATTTTTTCAACTCCTTGTCCGACAACAAGAATGCCCCCTGTTTATCCCATACTAGACCCTTCTCACGCGGTTCTTTGTAATAATTTCTGAGGACACTTTTTCTTCTCGCCAAAAGTCGGATGTGTTTGAGGTAAACGTTACCAGGCTGCACATGATCAGATGTTAAAGTATCAACAAGAAGTTTTGTATTAATCAAAGGGGTGATGCTCTCGTAGGCTGCCTTTAATTTCGCCAAATGAGCTCTCTCCTGATCAGTTCTGCCTTGGACCGCTACCTTCTCTAAAGCAACGCCGTGACTATTAGCTGGCACCAAGGTGTCATCAATATATATCTGAAATTTACCACTCTTATAGTTCCACTTAATTTCAAATTTTTGGTCCTGAACGGTGCGAGTAAACTTGATATTGTCCTTGCTGAAACCAACTTTTGAAGAAAATCCTTGCACACTTGGATAATGATGCTCCACCGAGTCGAGAAAAGTGCCATTCATCGTTTTAAGCGCGTTACTCAAAACCTCATCGTCCCCAACGTTATCGATATTTTGGCCGAGTTGGGCATGTGCCATCCGGAAAATGACATTCTTTAAGTTAATTGACCAATGTTCATCTACGTTATTTAGTGAAGAAAAATTCTCAACGGTGGTCCCGGCAGCTCTGCATATTGCGGATTCCCAATAGGTAAATAACTGAAAAGAGTCTGCGGCATCTTGTAGTTTATGGCTCAGCTCCAGGGATATTTTCTCGATTGCGTCTGCTTTGGCTTTTCGGGTATCCACAGGTAGTAGCTCGTTATTGACGACGCGTTGAATTTCAACGATATCGTCAGGTGGAAAACGTGTGGATAAGGATTCCTGGATTTCCTGAATGAGTGAGTCTTTTTGTGAGTTATCGCTTGAAGTTTCAAAATAGGTTGCTTTTTCAAGCCGCAGAATGGCTAACGGCTTCTTGTCGATTAATCCCGCCTTGATTTGTTGCTCCACCTCATCTGCCTCATGTATTGCAATGGTTGTCCAGAGAACCAGCACATAGGGGCCATTATCGCTTGGGATAAGCCTATTGATTAGACGTAGAATATTTGCGGAGTAAGAAGTGGTATTGGTGCTAGGCCCGAAAAGCTGAATATCAAAAAAGGCAAGACGCACTTTCTGTGTTGGATGGGAGGGCAGTTTAGTATCATCACCTGAATAATAAGTAGACGCTATTCCCTTACTTGAAAGTAATTCAATCAGCGGTAGTGCATCTTCAGGCTTATCATCAACCACCAGCACGGAACCATCCGCCGGAAAAATAAATTCCGTCACAGAGTCCTCCTGAATGCGAGCACTATCTTGGCTCCTTTCTGGAACTCCTCCGGCATATCAAAATCGTATGCATCGGGAAAAATTAAACGTCCTTTTTGGCCGTTCATTACCTCGCTCGCCAAATGAAGGCCGAGTCCCATACCACCGGGTTTATCAGATATGAAGGGTTTAATCGCTTCCTCGGGAGGGATGCTAAAGCCAGGCCCATTATCAGCAATCAGGACCGAAATATATTTGTCTGGTTCGGCGACAATATCAACATAAATCTTCTTATTGCGCACTTCTCCATAGGTCTGCCACCAAATGGAATTGTCCACCAAATTGATCAGGGTGCTAATCACCAAATTTTGCGCGCAAGATATCTCAGTTTTACTCAGGTCTCGTTTTTCATATTGCCTAATAATTTCGACATCATGGGCTCTAATTCTGAACTGGATATTCGATAGAGCCTGCGTTACAACCGCTCCAAGATTAACTTTTGCTTTGCTTGATTGCTTGATAACACCGGCGAAATCGCTCGCTGTTTTCTGGAGGGTTCTAACTAGTTGCTTGATATTGCTATCAACACCTTTGAGTTCAACCGCCGCCGACAGCTCCGAAATCATGTGGATAATTTCGTGCATTACGATGCTCAGACTTAACCCGGCGCTGGCGCTTCTGGTATATATCTCATTTATAGTTGCGTAGTCCTTTTCGATGTCCGCAATTGATTTGAGAAGTTCTTTTTTGAGATCCGGATCTTTTATCTTTTCCGTAATCTTTTCCTGCAAATTCCTCAAATGGCCAATCACCGGTTCACTAACAGATGACGGACTGTAGAACTTTCTAATTTTCTCTTTATCAAGATTTCTTTGCGTCAGGATTTTGTCTATTGAAAATCGAATTGCGTGAAAGAACTCACGATATGCATCGTTCTCGATAAATCCCTCGCGGTTGGTTTTTTCCTGCAAATCCTCGCTCTTCAGGCGGTCGAGACTCACCGCGCCAATAATGATATTGTTACTAATCGTCTTGCCCGGCTGATTCACACGCATCAAATCAAGATTCAACCAGTCATTATCTGGCTCACCATAATCATAGACTCGAATATCATTTCTAAATACTCGAATACCTCCGTTTGCATCAAGATACTCCTTAAAACCCGACTTATCGACGACCCCCAATGAAAGTATCTTGCTTGAACGGTCAAAAATTAGTAGCTTAAGCGTAACGGAGCCAATTTTGAATGGGCTGAGGTCAATTGGTTTCTGAACCTTTTTCTTTGTAATATCGTCAATCACATCGCGGACCATTCCAATATTCGACTGATGATCGTATCGTTTTTGTAACTTAGTCATCGTGTCCCACGGGCGGAACTCATATGTGAGATTTTTAATCTTGCTTCCTTCAATTACGACTTCAGCGTAATAGAGGGCATGATCCTTAATCGCCTTGAAATCAATCAGCCCTTTAAGCCAATCTTGATTATCCAACTTAAAGTAGGTCTTGAACGCATCGGCAGTTTCGAATGGTGAATTCAAAGAATTTATCGCGCGGTATAGCTCTCTGACAGTACCTCTGGTCCAGGTGCCTTTAAGGCCTCGGATGATAATAAGCGTACCAGTTTTGTTCCCCTTGAAATGAAGAGGCTCTGCATTTTCTTTCAGATCAATTTTAACATTTGCAAGATATGTGTCTTTTTCAAAAGCTCGCCAGTCTATTTTGAGATTGACCTCCTTGCCCCCCGCTCTTTTGCTAAACAGCTCGATATGATGACCGAGTTTGTGGACGCCAAACCGCCCAATTCCCTTGCCACCGATGGGAATACGCTTTTTGTCTTTACCAAATTTTTCCTGAATAATTTCGATTTGTTTTTGCTTGTAATCGCTTCCTGGTTGCATCCATACGTCGGTGATAATGCTGGCATCCATGCCATCGCCGTCGTCTCTTATGGTGATTTCTCCTTCTTCTGGCTGCTCAAGATTTTTCATGGATACGACAGCTTGGGAAGCATTCGCATCGTAGGCATTCTTGATAATCTCAAGAAGAGCGATACTTTCGCTTCTGATTAATTGATCTCCTAACTGAAGGAGCAATCTAGCCTTGGGCTTGAAGTTCAATTTAGCCATTGATAAGCATTTCCTTTATTTTCTCTGCAATTCTCCCAGCCATCAAAGGTGGTACAGCATTGCCAATTTGTCGAAACGCGCTTGATCTAAATTGTTCTTCCTTCGCTCCCTCGAAGTAAAAATCGTCCGGGAAGGATTGGATCCTCGCAGCTTCCCTGATGGAGATAGACCGTAACTGCCTAATGTCCGGATGAATGTAGTAGTGACCATCTTTCGCGATATGAGCGATCATTGTATGCGGCTTTTCTCCGACCACCTTGAACCGATCCAAGAAGCTCGTCACGTTCTTTTGAGTCCGCATCTCTTCGGGTATTTGATCGTTTTTTAGGCGCTCACCTTGTTCAAGCCGCATGATAGCTAACTTGTAAATGTCTAAATCCCTGTCGTTATGGGGTCTGGTAATATGTTGGCTGACAAAATCCGTACCATTTCGCAGCGCAGTTTTCGTCAGGTAACGATTGGTGGGGCGGGCATAGTTATGTGTCCGCGAGATTTCACCTGGAGAAACTGCAGGGAGGTCTAGGAAAATATCATCTCTATTGTAGGAGTTTTTGCTCTTCCGTATTTCGGGGTATCCTAAATCGAAATCTTTCCGCCACCCCACAATAATGACGCGCTCACGGTGTTGAATAACGGAATAGTCGTACGAATCTAATTTTTTAGCCTCGACCACGTACCCAA
Source organism: Oxalobacteraceae bacterium (assembly GCA_003132085.1). Classification (GTDB taxonomy): domain Bacteria; phylum Pseudomonadota; class Gammaproteobacteria; order Burkholderiales; family Burkholderiaceae_D; genus PKWO01. Next base: position 10,705 of record PKWO01000177.1, read on the forward strand.
TAGACTTGTAATATTTCTGAAGATTCTTAAAGTATTTTCCATCTGCGGCAGAAAGCAAACCTGGCACGTTTTCAAAAACAAACGCTTTCGGATTGTATTTTTTCAGAAAACGCCCGTACTGGATATATAGCTGGGTGCGCTCGTCGTTTGTCTTATGCTTCAAAGATGCCCTACCGACAATCGAGTAAGCTTGACATGGCGGTCCTCCAATAATCAAATCAACTGATTTTTTACCAAGCAGCGCATCGATTTTCGAGAAAATGTGTTTGTTATCCTGGCCGATTTTTGCATGCAAAACCGTATCTATGATTTCTGTTGGGATGCTTTTGTATAATTGATCTCTACTGATTGTTCCGCGCAGATAATTATAATAGTGTTCTAATTTTCCTATCGCACACAGATGGTGAAATGCGGCACGGGTACGGAGTGTATAGCATGCTGCTTCGTCAGCTTCCACATGCGCGACAGGTAAAAAACCTTCCTTAACAAATCCCTCGGATAGTCCACCCGCACCTGCGAACAAATCAATGTAATTTAAGCCGTTCATATGCTAGAAATTTTCCAATGCACATTGTAAATTTTGGTCAACATAAGAACCACGTGGCGCATTCGCGCAGAATTATTACCTCGCATTGCGTTTTCTAACTGAAGTTTAGACACCCGGCGCCTTCCGCTGAACGATACTTCTCTGGTGGAGGGCGTGGACGGGACGAAGACTACTACTAAAATAGTATCTACTACTCAATGCGACGCGACTCAACACTGCAAACGATGATCCTGACCTTGTAAGGGCATCTGGAAATGGCCGGACTTCCGGTCGTAGCCGTCGCGTACGCGAAGTCCGATAAATTGGATTCGCAGCCATTACCTGAAAAGTCCTGCCGTGGTCATCGCTCCCTTCTGCTAAGGGGCAATTTCTAACAAAGGAAAGGACTCCCACAACCTCAGGGCAAGCATTTGGGTCAAGGCATACGCTATGGAACGAATCTGCATCCACAATTCCAGCGCGGACTTCGACTGCTGCCACAGATTCGTCACACCCCACCAACGCTTCAGGTTGCGAAACAAGGGCTCGATGCCCCAACGTTCGGCATAGATTTCCAGTACCTCTTGGGTAGACAGATCCGTTTCGGTCGTCAGTATCAAGCGCGGGCGCCACCATGTGTTGTCGGACTGCAGCATCTCGCACCACACGACCCGCACCTGGCGCCCCTTCAAAAATCGCGCCACGGCGATGGCCGACGGTACGCGGAGCGACTGGACCTCGCCATACAACATCAGTTTCATTTTCTTCGCCGGCATCGTTTCGAGCATTGTCGAGTCGATCCGCAACCCATACTTGCGTTTCTGTCCGCAGCGCATCGACTCTGGTTTCGGGGGTAAGTACAATGCCGTATCTCGCAGTACCTGACCTATTATGCGCACCCGTTGTTCGAGCAGAGGGAAAATCAGATTCCGACGCATAAGCCAAGCGTTGACCAGCAAGCACGCCTCTTTGACGTGGCCACTTATCGAATCGATCAACTGGCGCGCCACCCAGAGTTTGCCGCGTTGCCAAGATTCTTCGATCAGCCAGGAGCGAATCGGCACCGTCAGCGCGGAAGCCATCCGAACTCGCACGACCAGTGCCAGCGTTACCCAGCACTGGCTGTTGAGAAAAGTTGGCCGATTGGCCTTGTGGCTGTGGCCGTGTTTGATGCTGATGCCCGGCCCAGTCTTCGCACAACGCGGAACCAACGTGCCGTCGATAATCAGGTTGACAAGTTCGACCGGAAACACGCACTGGACAAGTTGCAGCAGCCCAATAGCGAGATCGGCGACCGACATATGCGCCCGCTCGATCAACTTGTAATAGGTGGTCCAGTGCACTTCTCGACAAATAGCCCCTATGGCGCGAGTGGCGCAGCCTTCGGGGTTGAGCATGCGGCCGTTCAACAGTTCCACGAAGGTACGGCGAGAGCGTGGCGGAACGAGCGCCAGAAGAAATGAAATCCATTCCGAAAGCGGCAAACAAACCGAGGCGGCCAGAGACATGAGAGACAATCTGAGATCGAAGATGATCTCTCATTGGTTGCCGCGCCATTTGCTCTAAAATCAACTCCGAGCGATCGGCGTGGAGACAGCAGAAGCCGTCTATCGTGTCAAGTGTTTTTTGCATTTTTAAGATATTTCTTGGGCCAATGCGGCGCGTTTCTACGTCTCGTAGAGAGCGCGAGTGTCTAAACTTCAGTTTTTCTAGTAAATCCAAGACAGATTTAACAGTTTAACGTTCATTGGGCTTGTCATGTTGCTTGGCATAGCTGTATTATGCCAGTTATGACAAGAAAAGCATCACCCAAAGCTCAGGAAGTCGATGTAGCCATCGAAAAGATAGGATTGCATTGCAGTCATGCAAAGATCAACATCAATGCACTGGCCGATGAGGCTGGAGTGTGTCAGTCATCGCTTTGGCGTTTCATGAATGGTGAACGAAAGACAATTACTGATGCAGCACGAAAAACGCTTGAGCACATCGATAATCGGCATAATCGGCATAACCAAGACAAACATCCCAAAAACTCCAACAATCCTGATCACGGTTACCATCTGATAGAGAGTGCGGTCAAATCACTCTGGGATGGAAATCCAGATACGGCGGAACTTATCGCATCGCTAATCCGAGCGCTTAAGCCAGCGCTTGATGTAGTGGGAGCTTCAAGTCAAAGTAGTTCACATGGATCAGGAATAAACGACGTTTAATCTGATAGCCAAGCGTTGAATGTTGCCGCTTCGATTATAGGTTCATCCGCCTTTTTGTGGGTAAAATATTTCCAATTTCCAATTTCCAATTTCCAATTTCCAATTTGCAACGCGGCAACACCTTCGCGAAGGTGAATCCCATGAAAACCCGCATGGACATCAAAAGGTGTAGATTCCTGGCGAATCGATTGGTTCGGCGATCTCGCCTTTCCCAGCAGGATGATGCATCGAAAGCGGCCATCACTTCGGCTACTTGCCTTTCGTTTGACTGCAATCGTGGCTAAAAAATCAATATTGCCGAATTCGGCAATTTATCAATTCTGATAACATCCGATACCGGCGCAGCTTTTCAAGGTATTCGCCAGTAATCACGAGCGATGTTGAGCATCAAGAATCGACGTTCAGTAGCCGCTATCGCTGTAATTTACAGGTATCACAGCGTCTTTGATCCGTTTTCATGCGCAACAATGGACGGGTCACTTGGAGCCCACGTGGAAGACGAATTTGACTAGCAGAAATTGTCCTTAGCGGCACATTTCCGGCGATGCAATTCCAAATGCCCAATTCACAACTTCATCGATACAGGCTAGGCCTGACTCCGGCCGAGCAAGGAAGTCACCTGTCGCGCATTGCAGCGTTGCCCATATCTCCTGAGGGTCAATTCCGGTCGTCGGGTAAAGCTTTACGTGAATTGGCGAAGATTCGATTATCACCAAACTGACATGCTCGCCGTTCCGTTTCAAGGCAAATACGGCGGCCCTGCGAAGGTTCAGCATACCGGAGTCCGGGTCAAAAAACAGACCCCGATCAATTTCCCCATCGTCGTTCGACAACATCGTAACTGGAACTGTCCAGCCATCGTGTTGGCTTTGCGTGAGCAGCTCAACATCAATGCCTCGCAACCGTTTCAGCTCTTCGACGGTACTGCGCAGGAATTCCGGAGCCGGCATATGGGCCGAGTTTGGACCAGTAAGTACGGCCAGATCAATCGCTCGAATGCGACGTTCCGAGCCTGGCTCGCCGACAGCGGCGGAATCCACTGAATTTGCTTTTGTATAGATTGGCGGCGGCCCGCTTTCCGAGGACGCCAGTGTGGCACTTTTCCAAATTGTCTTCTTCTTGAGATCCGGAAAACGTGGCTCCGAGCGCGCCGTACGCACTTTTTTGGCAAGCTTACTCGATCCGTCTTGTTCGACTAACTGCTGGTTGGGGGAGTCGTGGGCCGATGATCTATATCGGCGATTGGCGGCTTGTTCCGAATCGGTTGGGAGACGCTGCTGTTGCCTCGGGTTCTTTGCCTTGCATTCGTAATGCAACGATTGAAACGGGAATGGATGGGAGCACAAACGCAAGCTGAAGACGACGAACGTCAATTGCGGTCGCTCGCCGAGCGGCAGCCATTTGCCGGCGGCGACGAGCGTGGTGTTCCCTTCGAACGGAAATAGCGCTTGCGGATAAATGCCTTGGCCCGAAACTGAAGCGCTCAATGCCGAGGTGCCGATATGCATGGCTGCCCGCCACGCGACGGGATCCAGGTGCAGGCGTCCGATGTCGGCGGCAGATGCACCGGAAATCTGTTCCGCAAGTTCCAAGAAAAGTCACCTGGTCGTCTTGTGGAATTTTGGGTTGCCGTACAGCGCTTTACGTTCGAGCGGTGGCATGAACAGCTTGGTGACGAAATTGCCGGACGATCCGAAGTAAAACCGGATCAGTTCGATGCAGGGAATGATGATGCGCCGCTCGTCGGGCAGTTCCACCATGACGCAGTAGGAATGCGTGCATTGCAGATGCCACGGATGCTCCGCCAGCGGCAGCAGGAACCCCTTGTCATTCAGATTCAGCCCGGCCTTGATCAGGGAGGTCGTGGACTTGTCGATCTCCAGATCGTGAAAAGTCTCCAACTGGTAGTCTGGTTGCGCCTCCAGCTTGCCATCTCGCCAGATATCGCCGATACGCAGCAGCGGCAAAGTCCCGACCGATACCCACACCTTGCGTTGTTGCCGCGCGGGCGTGGTTGATTCGGAAGAGAAGAGGACAGATGGGTCGTCGCGGAATTTTTCGTTGGTTACGCGCGACAAGTGGAGCAGCAGCGAGGGCTGCGTCCTGCGCATCAGGCGGTTCGGGAACGCCAACTCTCCGAACCAATCGATTCGCCAAGAATTTACACCCTTCGGAAGGGCATAAATCAGTGGTAAGTCATTGTTAATGATGGAGTTTATGGAATAATATCCGTGATATTTATCGCATTAACTTCTGATTTGTCGCGTCAATTACTGGTTTGTCGCATTAACTACTGATCGTTAACATCCACACCCGCCCCATGCGCCTGCTGATCCGCATGATAACTGGACCGCACCATCGCTCCCACGGCAGCATGCGCGAAGCCCATTTTGTATGCCTCGTCTTCAAACATCTTGAACGTATCCGGGTGCACGTAACGCCGCACCGGCAGATGGTCGCCGGTTGGCATCAGGTATTGGCCTATGGTCAGCATGTCGACGTCGTGCGCGCGCAGGTCGCGCATTACTTGCAGGATTTCTTCATCGGTTTCACCC
>PKWO01000279.1 GCA_003132085.1 Oxalobacteraceae bacterium
AGTTCCACTTCACCTTCGATGCATTGCACCGTTGTCGGTCCATTTACAGCGTGCGCCGGCATTCGTTTGCCGGCTGGAAGAACGATTCGCATGACTTCCAGTCGCTCATCCTTGAAAAATGCCGTGGTCGGCGTTTGTTCAAGCTTGTCGCCCAACGGGAGCAGGCTCGCTACTTCGCCGGACAACAGATGTGATATCGCCATTCGATTTCTCCTTGACGTGCAACACCTACATGCCGACTGTTTCGGATACCCCGGTTGCAAGCAGCGCGGTGAATTGCTCAGCAACAATCGGCCGGCTGAAAAGATAACCTTGCCCTTCTTCGCAATGCCGTGCCTTCAGGAATGTCAGTTGGGTGTCATTTTCCACACCTTCGGCGACGACGCGTAGCTTGAGACTATTCCCCATGCCGATCACCGCGCCGACGATGATGCCGTTGTCGGTGCCGGACCCGATGCCTTCTACAAATGACTGGTCGATTTTGAGAACATCGATCGGAAACCGTTTCAGATAACTCAAACTGGAATAACCGGTCCCAAAATCATCGACCGCCAGCTGCACCCCCATATTTTTGAGTTCCTGCAGTATCGCGGCACTGGATTCGGCATCGCTCATTAATACGCTTTCGGTGATTTCCAGTTGCAGGCAGTTCGCCTCCAACCCGGTTTCGTTCAGAATGGCGCGGACACCTTCAAAAAAATTCTTTTCGCGGAATTCCAATGCGGAAATATTGACCGCGACGGATACGGGCGCCAGCCCCGCGTCCTGCCATCGCTTTGCTTGCATGCATGCTTCGCGCAATACCCAGCGGCCAATCGGTACAATCAAGCCGCAATCTTCCGCGATCGGCACGAATCTCTCAGGAAGAACCATTCCCCAATCCGCATGCATCCAGCGCAGCAAGGCTTCGGCGCCGGTAATCATGCCGGTATCCAGATTGACTTTAGGCTGGTAGTGCAACACGAATTCCTGCTTTTCCAGCGCACGGCGCAGATTGGCTTCGATGAATTGCCGTTCCACCGCGCGGATATTCATGTCGTTCCTAAAGAACTGGTAATTGTTGCGTCCTTTTTCTTTTGCGTGGTACATAGCGGTATCCGCACTCTTGATCAACATCTCGGCATCTTGGCCGTCTGCGGGATAGACGCTGATGCCGATACTGGTAGTGACGTGCAGGTCGCACTTGGCAATCGAATGTGCGAGGGCCAGCACACTCAATATCTTAGCGGCTGTCAACGCGGCATCTTCCTGGTTCTTGCTTCCGGCCAGCAGAATCACGAATTCATCTCCGCCTTGCCGGCTAACGGTGTCGGAGCTGCGCACGCAATTAATCAGGCGCTGCGCAACCGATTGCAATAGCTTGTCTCCGGTCGCGTGTCCCAGCGAATCGTTGATGTGCTTGAAATTGTCCAAGTCGAGAAATAGCACCGCAAGTTGCGTGCCGTTTCGTTTCGCCAATGTAATCGCCTGCGCGATGCGGTCGTTCAGCAAAACCCGATTCGGTAAATTGGTCAGGAAATCATGTTGCGCCAAGTGGGCCATTTTTTTGGTCATCGCCTGCGCTGCACTGACGTCGTGGAACACAATCACTGCGCCGGTAAGTTTCCCGTCCCAGTCATGGATCGGCGCGGCAGAATCTTCGATTGCCGCTTCGCTTCCATCCTTTCGGACCAAATGCGTATCTGCGGGTAATCCGATCGGTCGGTTTTGCTGCAACACCAGTTCGACCGTATTACGCTCAGGTTTACCCGTCACGCCACTAACGATCTTGAACACGTCGCCGATCGGGTGCCCATCCGCTTCCTCTCGCGACCACCCGGTCAGATTTTCTGCCGCGATGTTCATGTAGTCGACGTTGCCGGACATATCGGCGCAGATCACTGCATCGCCGATCGAGTTGAGCGCGATTCCGGCCCGCGTTTTTTCTTTGTATAACGCTTCTTCTACCGCTTTGCGCTGAATGATATTGCGTAGCGCCTGCGGGACAAGACTGCTTGCGAAAAATCCCTTGGACAGATAACCTTGCGCGCCGCGCTGGACCGCTTCTATCGCGAGTGTTTCCTCCTCGATTGCACTAAGCGTCATGATAGGCGTATGGGGTGCGGCGGCGAACAATTGATCGAAGGTGGCGATTCCGCTGCTGTCGGGCAGCGACAAATCGACGAGGATCGCGTCGATACCGCCCAGGCATAGCCGTTTCAGTCCGGCGGCAAGTTGTGTTACACACTCGAGTTCAAATGGACCGTCTCTTGCATTGCCGAGTACCTCTTTAAGAATACTTGTGTCGGAGGCGTTGTCTGTAAGAATAAGAATTCGATTTGTCATGCTGCCACTACCTCTATATATGACGAATTGCTGCTCGGCATTGAGTCGTTTCGATCGCATTGCCGGCGATCCTTTCGACGCGGGGGAATTTTTTTGGCTCGCATGGCGGCGGACCTCGCCCGCTACGGTTCTTCATTTCCTTCAGAGTCTTCTTCATCAGCAACGATGGTGGCGCCTTTGACACTGTTTATCCGGCCCAGCGTACTGTCAATCGCCCGTTTTAACTTTTCCGCCGCACCTTGAATAGCCTGATGCATGCTGGTAGCGTGATCGCTTGCCGCGATCGGCGGATGACCTTCTATGCGCGCTTCCATCAGGCAGCGATGATCGCCGCCGCTATGCTGATGATCATTGGTTTCGCTGAGATGAACCACTACGCGCGTGATATGTTGACTGACCCTTCTGAGGGCCTCTTGCACCACCGACTCGACGTGCGCGGTCAGCGGTTCGTGACTTTCCATAGAGTTATCGGTATTCGTCTGGATTTGCATGTTTTTGGTTCCTGGAATATCTATGTTGAGAGAATCTGAGAGCGGAACTCTCCCGACAAAGCCCGGAATATCCCAGGCTTTTGTCGAACTTTTTATTCAATCGAGGCTTCCACCTTTATTTGATCGCGCAAATTCTTGATGCGGTCATGGTTTTGCAATACCCCTTGATATTGGCGCTCGACCACCATGCGGATATTGATGGGCAGATCTTTCTCCAATGCCTTGGCATAACTATGCACTGCGGAATCTTCACCGCGTTCGCACTCATTCAAGACGGCTTCGTCATCCTTGCCGGTGATTGCCGTTTTTATATTGAGCCAACTCCGGTGCAAGGCAGAGCCGACGCTACTGCCGATCCTGGGTTCTCCGCCTTCCGTGCGCACCAACTCTTGCAACTCGCTTGCCGCGATAGCGCAGCTACGCTGGCGATCCGCGAACATTGTTTTCAATTGCGGATGTCGATCGCTTGCGTCTTCTACGCAGGTTTTGAAACCTTCTTCTCCGTCTTTACAGGTTTCGATCAAATCGTTCAAAGTAGAAATGATATCGTCGTTGTTCATGTTTTTTCCAATTAAAAGAATTTACGTACAGAAGCCTAATCAGCACCGAGCAGAAATGCATGCTGCGCACATTTCCTGTCTACAACATAGGTTTAAATTTGCGTCAGGTCTGTGCGGCATCGTACCTAACATGGAATTATCGAGAACTTGACTTGGTCTTCCTATATAGATATATATCGGCGTAGATAGGAAGCAATATTTTGATAGCCGGAAAATGATACTGGTGGCGCGTGAAAACCGTAACCTGTCAACTTTATCAGGTAGCCCGCGAGAGCGTTTGCGTCCAAAATTGTCGTGCGACAAGACCACGCCTGGTTGTTTCGAAGTGCGATCAGGATTGTATCAATCGGCGGATTGTGATTGAACGGAAGAGTGCGGAAAATTCCTGGTCGGTGTACGTATTCATACCAAATTCACTCAAAAATCGTCACGCCGGTCTGCTATATTGAAAGCCTATATAGACCGGGCAGGCAAGATCATATTTCATGGAGCAGCCATGGCCAAAACCACACTATACATATGGCATGAATCGCAGCCTGGCAAGCGAGAATTAGTGAGAGGGATGTGGGAGCGGCACATGCAATCTCAAATCACGCATAGTGGGGGGCTTATAGCGTCGTCATATGTCGACGACCCAGTCGATTTGATTAGGAGTCATGCCCGTCTGCAATTCGTGGATCACGAGTCTCAGAACGCATTCGAAGCAAGCGTTGCTTATTCCCAATACATCTGGGAAGTACTGCCGCTTCTCTCACACAAACCTAGGATAACCGAAGCAGTCCCTCAGAAAATTCCAGGTGGCACCACCCCGTCAATGCAAACAAACAGGCCACCGAGCCGCAACGCAGGAAAAAGCATGCCGGCGATCACCATATTGCATGATTTCGTTGCAGCTTTTTGCAAGAAACTGGCAGCCAAAAACCGCAACAATATTCCCCGTAGCCATATCAGCCGGAAACCATAGATTTCATCAGGGTTGCGAACCCTGTCGGCTTTGTGACTTTTTGCGTCTCGATCTTCGGTTCCGATATCGACGGCAATTTTCGATCGCGTTCGCGCGATATCTCAATACCAACTCTATGAGGTCATTACAGGTTCTACTTGGCCCGATGGTTCGCAAAAAATCAATGCGTGCGGTAACGAACATACAATAAAACAGGTTTGCCGCAGTATCAAAAAAGTTAATCACTTTACCCGTCGTCGCGTGCGTCTGTCCGACGAAACCTTACGGAGTCAACCTTGGTGAAACGTATTCTGTTCGGCCTGCTCGGCCTTTTTATCTTGGCCGGGTTGGGGGTGGTCGGGTCGTCTTGGCACTTCGCGCTTGCGGCCATCGCGTCGCCGCCGGCGAGCGCTTTTTCTGCCCAACTCGCTGAAAAAGGCGCGGCACTCGCGGGTATCGGCAATTGTGCGGCCTGTCATACCGTCAAAGGCGGTGCGTCTTATGCCGGCGGCTCGCCGCTAGTCACGCCGTTCGGCAGCATTTATTCGACCAACATTACGCCCGATCCTGACACCGGCATCGGCCGCTGGTCGCAGGAGGCTTTCAAGCGCGCGATGCACGAGGGCGTGCGTCGGGACGGTGCGCATCTGTTCCCGACATTTCCGTACACGCACTTCTCAATCGTCAACGATGAGGATTTGACCGCGTTGTATGCCTATTTCATGACGCGGCCCGCAATCAATGCGCCGCCAAAGCAGAATACCCTCCCGTTTCCGCTGAACGTACGCGCGTTGCAGGGCGGGTGGAAATTGCTGTATTTCGACAAGGCGACCCAACAAACCAACGCGTCCAAAAGCGTCGACTGGAATCGCGGGCGCTATCTGGCCGAAGGCTTGGCACACTGTGCGGCTTGCCATACGCCGCGCAACAAATTGGGCGCCGAGATCAAAGACTCCCCT
>PKWO01000023.1 GCA_003132085.1 Oxalobacteraceae bacterium
GATGCAAATTCATGCATGCGCCCGACCCGGCTGCGAATCTCGCCCGCTGTTTGCACGCCTCTCAGCATTAGCATCGTCAGGATAGCCAGTTTGTCTTGTTCGAGCGTCCATTTGATGCGCATCCGATGCTCGTATTTGCTGACTCGCGCCCCGGCCTGGCTGACTTCCGCAACCAATTTGCGTTGAACCAGGCGATGCAACACGTCTTGCACGGTGCTGTCGGAAATCGACATGACCGGGTCCCGGCTGGAGAGTTGATTGCAGCCGTTGGTGAGTGCATTGAGCGACAGCGGATAGCTATCCGGCGTCAACGCCTCTTTTTCCGCAAGTACCGCAAGCACCCTTACTTCGAACGGGTCGAGCAGATTTTGCGCATTGGCAAGCGACTCCTGGGATTGATTGGTGGTGCCGTCCGGACTCATTCCCGTACCCTATTCAACTAGTTTATTCAATTGTTCGGGGTCGAATTTATCCATTTCAGGCAGGGTCTCGCAGCGTAAGCCTGCGTTTCTCAGAATGGCGATGATTGTGGTTATCTGCTGCTCCTGGGCTGCCGCATGATTGACTAACCCATGAATGGCTGACGACAACGGATCGTCGCCGTTCGGTGTCACGCCGTACGCTTCAAACATGCGCGCTACGACTGCTTCGCGAGACTTTTGGTTTTCCCTTTGCACGATATGCGCCGGATTGCCGACCGCCGTGGCACCCGCCGGCACTTCCTTGACAACCACCGCATTCGACCCGACCTTGGCCCCCTCGCCCACGGTAAAGCCACCCAATATCTTGGCGCCTGCGCCAATGATGGCGCCCCGGCCCAGCGTGGGGTGGCGTTTGGCCCCTTTGCTCAACGAAGTCCCGCCCAGAGTGACGCCCTGGTAAATGGTACATTCATCGCCGACCTCAGCGGTTTCGCCGATCACTACGCCGAAGCCATGATCAATGAATACGCGCCGGCCGATGGTAGCGCCGGGGTGAATTTCAATGCCGGTCAACATGCGCGCAATATAGGAAATGAAGCGCCCTAACCATTTCAGGCCGCGCAACCAGCACCAGTGCGCGACGCGATGCAAAACGATCGCGTGCAAACCCGGATAGCAGGTCAATACCTCCCAAGCCGAACGGGCAGCGGGATCACGCTCGATGATACTGGCAATGTCTTCTCTGAGTCTGCTAAACATGAACTGTCGCCAACTACGCTAGGAGCCGTTGGCAATACGTTGCCGCCGTGCTTCGTACAGGCAAACGCCGGACGCGACCGAGACGTTGAGACTCTCCACCGAACCCAGCATCGGCACACTGACCAGCAGGTCGCATGTTTCACGCGTCAAACGGCGCATGCCCTCTCCTTCGGAGCCCATCACTATCGCGCTGCCGCCCGAAAAGTCGGCGTCGTACAATCCTTTTTCGGCATCCTCGGTAGTGCCGACCAACAAGATATCGCGCTCCTTTAGCTCCCGCAAGGTGCGGGCAAGATTGGTAACGGTAATATAAGGCACCGTTTCGGCAGCGCCGCTGGCGACCTTGGCAGCCGTCGCATTCAAGCCCACCGCGCGATCCTTGGGCGCAATGACCGCATGTGCACCGGCACCATCGGCGACACGCAAGCAGGCGCCGAGATTATGCGGGTCGGTAATGCCGTCGAGTACCAGAATCAACGGCGGCCCGTCAATGGCGTCCAGCAATTCGTCCAGATTGCGCGCCAGCGATAGTTCGCCGGCTTTCGCCACTACACCTTGGTGACGGCGCGTGCCGACTATATTGTCCAAGCGTTGGTCATCCACCGGAATGACGCGTACGTTGACTGCTTTGGCGGCCCGCACCAATTCCTGCATGCGCCTGTCGTCACGACCGGCATCCACATAGATTTCTTCCACCGATGACGCGTCATGACGCAGACGCGATGTCACCGCATGAAACCCGAATATCATTTTACTTTTCATTATCGCTTCTTCTTCCCGGCTTTTGAGTAAGCCCGAGGTGACTGCGGCTTTTCTGCCGCCGCATTGCCAGCCTTGGTCCGCTTTGGCTTGGTCGTGTTGGCCGGTGAGGGGGCTTTCGCGGTCGGTTTCGCCTTAGCCTTGTTCGCACGCGCCTGCTGCTCGCTTTCGGCGCGCCGCGCTTCATTTTTCAACACGGTGCGTATGCCCGGCTCGGTAACCAGACGCAAATCAATTTTGCGCGCATCCAGATCGACCCGGCTCACCTGCACGGTTACCCGGTCGGTCAACTGATACCTGATGCCGGTACGCTCTCCGCGCAGTTCGTGACGCGCCTCGTCAAATTGAAAATAATCGGCCCCGAGTTCGGTGACGTGCACCAGGCCCTCGATGAACAACGCATCCAATTGCACGAAGATGCCGAACGTCGCCACACCGGAAATGGTGCCGGTAAATTCTTCGCCGAGCTTGTCGCGAATGAAGTAACACTTCAGCCACGCTTCGACATCGCGCTCAAACCAGGCCGAAGTTCTTCCGATCTGCAGCCGGTGACGCGGAGCGACATTGCGTTTGACCCACGCGATCGAGTGGCGCGGTTTGAAGTATTTCTCTCGCACGTCCTCGGCGAACAGCAGCCGTCCGCGGTCTCGCGGCTGAGCGATCCCGGCGGGAACAGACTTTAGAAGCGCATT
>PKWO01000548.1 GCA_003132085.1 Oxalobacteraceae bacterium
TGGCCTGGTGGCGCAGATTCCCTCTTTGATCATATCGACCGCAGCCGGTGTCGTCGTATCGCGCGTGGCGAGCGATCAAGATATCGGCGGGCAATTGGTTGGGCAACTGTTTGCCAAGCCGCAAGTGCTGTACATTACCGCAGGGATTATCGGCGGCATGGGGGTCATTCCCGGCATGCCGCATGTGGCATTTATCCTGCTGGCATTGGTGCTGGGCGCTACCGCTTTCCTGGTTACGCAAAAGGCAAAGAAGGCAGCGGAGGCGCCGGTTGCCCCCGCTACGCCGCTGGTTGCGCCGGAAGATGAGGCGACCTGGCAAGACATTGTGCCGGTCGATACGCTCGGACTGGAAGTCGGTTACCGCTTGATTCCATTGGTCGATAAAACCCAAAGCGGTGAATTATTGCGGAGGATTAAGGGGATACGGAAGAAGTTTGCCCAGGAGATTGGGTTCCTGGCGCCGCCGGTCCATATTCGCGATAACCTGGAATTAAAACCTTCCGCTTACCGCATCACCCTGAAAGGGGTCGAGGTAGGAGTGGGTGAAGCGCATACCGGGCAATTCCTGGCGATTAATCCCGGCATGGTAACCGGCACGCTGCCCGGCCCGGTCACAAGCGACCCGGCATTTGGCTTGCCCGCCACCTGGGTCGATGCCGGATTGCGCGAACAGGCGCAAGCGATGGGCTATACCGTGGTAGATGCCGGTACGGTAGTGGCGACCCATCTCAATCACCTGATCACGACGCATGCAGCCGAGTTGCTGGGGCGTCAGGAAGTACAGCAATTGCTCGATCATCTGACTAAGGAATCGCCGAAGCTGGTGGAAGATCTGGTGCCCAAGCTGTTGTCCTTGGCGACCCTGCAAAAGGTGCTGCAGAACCTGCTGGTGGAAGGCGTGCATATCCGCGATATGCGCAGCATCATCGAAACGATCGCCGAGCATGCCGCTACCGTGCGCGACGCCAACGAATTGACGGCTCTGGTGCGGATCGCATTAGGTCGCGCCATCGTCCAGCAAATTTTCCCTGCCACTAACGAACTGTCGGTGATGACGCTGGACAATCGCCTCGAACGATTGCTGTTGCAGGCACTGCAAACGAGCGGCCCGGATGGAACCGGAATTGAACCCGGCTTGGCTGACACCATTGCAGTACAAACCGAGCAGGCGACTCGCTATCAGGAGCAAATGGGTTTGACGCCGGTACTATTGGTGCCGGCGCCGTTGCGTGCATTGCTGGCGCGCTTTTTACGTCGCGCGCTGCCGCAGCTCAAAGTGTTGTCGCAAGCTGAACTTCCCGAATCGAAAACAATTAAGGTTACCCGTCTGGTTGGAGGCCAAGTATGAACGTCAAGAAATTTTCAGCCAATACGTCGCGTGAGGCATGGCGCATGGTGCGCGAGGCCCTCGGCCCGGATGCGGTGATTCTGTCGAATCGAACCGTCAACGGCGCCGTCGAGATTCTGGCGCTGGCCAGTGAAGACATGTACTCCATGTCGACGCCGTCGCAGGAGAAAGAGAACCTGTCGGAGCCCGCGTTAGCCGTGTTAAACGCCAATAGCCGACGCGGAGATAGCGATCAAGCCGCCGGTCTGGCCAGCACTTTGGAGGCTGCCCGCCAACAATTGCAAGCGCGACAACCGGCCGCCGGCGAGTTGACCGATGTCATGAGCGAGATTCGTTCGATGCGCGGTATGCTGGAGGAGCAACTCGCTGAAATTGCCTGGGGCGGTGCGGAGCAAAAGCGCAACCCGGTCAAGTCGTCCGTACTCAAGGAAATGCTGGCGGCAGGGTTCAGTGCGACGCTGGCGCGTTATCTGGCAGAGAAAGTTCCGGCTGGCACTACACCGGACGGCGGGTTAAACTGGATCAAGTCAGTGTTGGCGCGTAACCTGACGATCATGGACAATGAAAGCGAAATTCTTGAAAAGGGCGGCGTTTATGCGTTGGTTGGCCCGACTGGGGTAGGCAAGACCACCACCACTGCAAAACTGGCCGCCCGTTGCGTGATGCGGCACGGTCCGGGCAAGCTGGCATTGATCACCACCGACGGTTACCGTATCGGCGGTTACGAACAACTGCGCATTTACGGCAAAATACTGGGTGTAATGGTACATTCGGTGAAAGACGAGGCGGACCTTCGCATTGCGCTCGATGAACTCAAGAGCAAGCACACGGTGCTGATCGATACCGTCGGTATGAGTCAACGCGATAAGATGGTCGCGGAGCAGGTGGCGATGTTGTCCGGCACGGGCACCAAGGTCAAGCGGCTGCTGTGTCTGGCTGCGACGTCGACCGGCGAAACGCTCAACGAAGTCGTGCGTTCATATCGGGGTGACGGACTGGCAGGCTGCATCATGACGAAATTAGACGAGGCGGCAACAATCGGCAGTACACTGGATGTGGTTATTCGGCAAAAATTGAATCTATACTATGTTGCGAATGGTCAACGCGTTCCGGAAGACCTGCATATCGCCAATCAACAATATTTGGTCGATCGGGCTTTCAAGCTGAAAAGAGAAAGCGCACCGTTCCAATATCAGGACGACGAATTACCTTTGGTGGTGGCGAATACAGCACGCGCTATGAACGACAATAATCTACATGGGGTGCTTCTTGGCTAGTTTCGATTTTGATCAGGCGGAGGGCCTTCGGCGGATGCTTTCCGGGCCCAAGCCGCGTATCTTTACTTTTTTGTCAGCGACGCCGGATGACGAAAAATGCGCGATGTTGGTAAATCTGGGGGCTTCGCTGGTAAGATCCGGTAATCAGGTTGTCTTGGTCGATGCCCGTTCGGCCTCACGCGGCGTTGCTTCACGGCTGGATATCCCACTGGGTGCCACCCTGTTGGATGTAGCGCGTCAGGAGCGGGCGTTGAACGAGGTGATTCATCCGATGCCGCAAGGTTTCGGTGTCGTCACGCTGGCCCGCGGAAACCGGGGTGATGCCGGACCCAATACGCCGCAGGCGCGACGGCTGGCAAACGCTTTCGGGTTGTTGGCAACGCAAGCCGATATTCTGATGGTTGACGGCGAGCTCGACGCCGACGATGCGTTCCCCGTTCCCGCCATGGGTAATGGCGACATTGTAGTGCAGGTGTCTACCAGCGCGACCTCGATCAAGACGGCTTACTCCATCGTCAAGCGGCTCAATGCCCAGTTGGGACGCCGTCCTTTCGGCATCCTGGTAACCGGGGCGACTGAACAGGAAGCGCAAATCGTGTACGATAATATGTCCAAAGCATCCAACCGCTATCTTGCGGTGCAATTGAGTTCGCTAGGCTCGGTGCCTGCGGACGAGCACGTCAAACGTGCAACGCGCCTGGGGCGGTCGGTAGTGGATGCGTTCCCGCTGGCTGGAGCGTCGGTTGCGTTTAGACGTCTTGCAGGGCGTGTTGCTGCGTCCGAAATGACGTCCGGGCTCCGAGGCATGGTCGCCGTTGGCGCTAATTTGGTGATTTGATTTATGTATACCGCGCTTGGGAAGTCCGATAAAAATCAACTGCTGGCGGAACATGCGCCGCTCGTCAAGCGCCTTGCGCATCAAATGAAGGCCAAGCTTCCGCCCAGCGTTGAAGTGGATGATTTGATCCAGGCCGGGATGATAGGTTTGCTCGACGCGGTGAGTCGTTACGAAGAAACCCATGGCGCGCAGTTCCAGACCTATGCGGTACAGCGGATCCGCGGCGCCATGCTCGACGAGTTGCGAAGCAGCGACTGGTTGCCGCGCAGCATGCGGCAAAACATGCGCAAGATCGAAGTGGCGATGAATGCGTTGCAGCAGCGGCTCGGCCGTCCGCCGAATGAAAGCGAAGTGGCCAAACAGCTTAACCTGTCGTTGGCGAGTTACCAGGAGCTGTTGACCGAAGGCGGAGGTCACCAACTGGTTTACTATGAAGATTTTCACGACAGCGACGGCAACGAGCATTTCCTGGACCGGTATTGTACGGACGAAGAAAGCGATCCTCTACAAACTCTGATGAATAGCGGTTTTCGTGCAGCACTGATTGAGGCGATTGACACGCTTCCTGAGCGAGAAAAGATCTTGATGGGTCTCTATTACGAGCAGGAAATGAACTTGAAGGAAATCGGCGCAGTGATGGGAGTCTCCGAATCGCGCGTATGCCAGTTACACAGCCAAGCCATTGCCCGACTGCGTTCAACTCTCAGGGAAAAAGCGTGGACTGGGGTAGCGTAGCGGGGCTGGTGCTTGCGCTTTCCGGCATTTTAGTCGGTCAGGCATTGGAAGGCGGCGAGCTTGGTTCGCTGGTTCAGCCGGCTGCGTTTGTCATTGTGGTGCTCGGAACACTTGGCGCGGTGCTTTTGCAAAGCGGCATGTCGCTCTTTTTGCGCGGCGCCAAAATGGGAGCATGGGTTTTCGCTCACCCGGCGGATAAACTTCCCGATATTAAACGTGATGTGCTCACTTGGAGCGTCACCGCGCGCCGCGAAGGCTTGCTCAGCCTGGAACGCCACTTGGACTTGGTGCGCGACCCTTACATTGCAAAGGGTTTGCGGCTAATTGTCGACGGCATTGAGCCGTTCAAGTTGCGAGAAATTCTGGATGTCGAAATCTCGCGATTCGAAACCGAACAGCGCTTGGGCGTGAAAGTATGGGAGGCTGCCGGCGGCTATTCGCCGACAGTCGGTATCCTGGGTG
>PKWO01000395.1 GCA_003132085.1 Oxalobacteraceae bacterium
AGCCCGCAGCAACCCGCAGGAATCCGAATCGAACCGCCGCCATCGTTGGCGCCGGCCATCGGGACAATCCCGGCAGCGACTGCCGCCGCTGAGCCGCCGCTTGATCCGCCCGCCGTGCGATCGAGATCCCATGGATTGCGCGTAGTCCCGAACGCAATCGATTCCGTGACGCCCTTGAGAGCTAGTTCCGGTGTGTTTGTTTTCCCGAAAATCAGCGCACCGGCGTCGCAAAAACGCTGCACGATGGTTGAATGCCGGGCAGGAATGCGGTGGCTGAACGCGCGGCTTCCGTAAGAAGTGGGCAACCCGGCGTAATCCTGGGTTGCGTCTTTGATGAGAAGCGGAACGCCGCCCAACAATCCGGTCGAATTTTGCTTCGCCTGGGCCTGTGCCTGATCGAGCAATAGGGTGCTGATCGCATTGATCTGCGGATTGACACGTTCATATTGCTGAAGCGCCGCTGCAAGCAATTCACCGCCGGAAACCTCTCCCTTTCGGATCAGCGCCGCCATTGCGGTAGCATCAAGTTGCAGATATTCGGACGGGCTGATTGCCATATATTTCGCTCCGGTGAGGTGAAAAATTGAGAGGTTTTCGAATCGAATCCGGGGAAGACGGTAGCGCAATTTATTATTTATGCCCGGAATAATGCGTCAAACTGCAACATGTGCACGAGAGACCAAATTAGATCCGGCCAATCACTTCTTCTCAAAATCCCCCGCCACCACGACCGTCAATTTTTCCGGCTTCAGATATTTACGCAATGCCGCATTGACTTCTTCGGCGGTTACTTGCGCATAGCGCCGGTCAAACTTTTCACGAGTCAGGAAGGTTCTGCCCCAAAACAGGTTGCTGGACAAGATGCTGCCCACGGTTGCTTCCTGGGTGATGCTTTGACGGCGCGCTTTCAAGATATTGTCTTTGGCGGCAGCAATCTCTGCGGCGCTAAAACCGTCTTTTAGCGCATGCGCCAATTCTTCATTGACGACGGCTTCAAACTTGTCGCGATTTTGCGGCGCCAGCGTAGCACCGATACTGATCGCCCCATTTTTGTCGATGACATTGCTGGCAAGACTGGAGCCGACGCCATACGACAAGCCGTCTTTTTCGCGGACGCGTTTCCACAGGCGCGAATTGCTGTCGCCGCCCAGCACGTGGATCGCTACGTACAGAGCGGGCATATCGATGTCGTCGTCATTGATGTCCACCGGCTGCTGGGCAAAATAGGTGGCACTTGCCTGGTCGGGGGTATTGATGACGATGCGCGTGTCGCCGATGTCCTGGAACGCGTAGCTGATGCGTGCATAGGGGAGCCCGCAACGCCAATCGCCAAATGCTTTCTGGAACAGGTCGGTGACCTCGTTTGCCTCGACCGGTCCGACCACCGCCAGTTCGGCATTGGCCGCATTCGCATAGCGTTCATAGAATGCCTGGATGCGTGCCAACCTTGCGGCGTTGACTTCGTCTATCATTTGCGTCAGGGACAGGGTGGCGCGGGGATCATCGTCCGGATAGGGCGACATGTGCCGGCGCAGAGCAATGGATGCCAGCGCGCTTGGGTTGGATTGGGCTGCCTGATAGCTTGTGATGGCCGCGCGTTGGGCTTCGTCGAATTCGGTTTGCGGGAAGACGGGGTGACGCAATACGTCGCAAATCAGGTCGACCAGCTTGGACAAGTTGGCTTTGGGGACGCTGAAATTGAGGTTGGCGCCGGTCATGCCGGTGCTCACGCCAAGCGTCGCGTCCAACTGGTTCACGCTGTCTCGCAATGCCTGACGCGATAAATTCGCGGTGCCTTTCATTAACATGGCCGATAGTAGCGTTGCATCACCGCGTTGGCCGGTTAGCTGCGCCAGCGAACCCCAGTGGAGCGACATGCTGCCGGTGATGCGGTCTCCCTTGGTTGGCCGCGTCAATGTCGCTATTTTCATGCCGCCTGGCAGCATTGTGTTGATCGTGCGCTTCTCGATTTCGGTATTGGTCATGTCGAAGGTGTCGACCGCAGCAACTGCCTGCTTGCCGTGGTAAACCGCCAGCAGTTTTTCGGTATCGGCACGTGTCGTTATCGGCGCGCGTTGCGGTGTATCGGTCGGGACGTAACGGCCTAGTGTGCGATTACTTTCCAGTAAATAGGCATGCGCCAGTTTGTTGACATCGGTTACGCTGATATCGTTGATCCAGTCGCGCTGCGCAAAGGCTAAGCGCCAGTCGCCGAGCGCGATTTCATCGGTCAGACTCATCGCGAATTGATTGGCATTCAGCATTCCGCGGTTGGTCGCGTTCAGGATCTGCGTTTTGGCCCGAGCGACTTCTTCTTCGGTAACCGGCGGCATCGTCTCCAGTGTGTCGATGAGCACCTGTTGCGCTTTGGCAGCATCGCCTTTTTCGGAAAGGATGATGCCAAATACCATCCCGCCGGGATCTTGCGTTTCTTTCGTGTGGGCGAACTGGGAAGTTGCCAAGCCGGTTTCGATCAAGGCTTTGTGAATACGTCCCGCCGGTTCTTCGTTCAAGATGGATAGCAATATCGCTTGCGTAACCGCTTCGCGTCCACCCCCGGCCACCGAGTGGTACAAGACAGCCACGACCGGCACGCCGCCGACTCGCCGCACGGTTACCGAGCGATTGCCTTCCTGCACCGGCTCCAGCGTATAAATCGGTTCCAGCTTGCGGGTCGGTTTGGGAATTTTGCCGAAACTGGCGGCGATCCGCGCCAACGTCGCATCGACGTCGATCTTCCCGGATACCACCAGGACCGCATCGTCAGGCTGATAGTATTTCCGGTAAAACTGTTGCAGGCTTCTGATCGACACGTGTTCAATATCGGCGCGTGAACCGATGGTTGGCTTGCCGTATGGATGCCAATGGTAGGCAGCGGATGTCATTTGTTGCAGCAACACGCCGGTAAAATTTGTTTCGCCGCGTTCGAACTCGTTGCGTACCACCGTCATCTCGCTATCCAGATCTCGCTTGGCAATAAACGAATTGACCATGGCATCGGCCAGCCAGCCGAGGTACCAGTTAAGGTTGTCGCCATCGGCATTGAAGGTTGCATAATATTGGGTGCGGTCCACATCGGTAGTGCCGTTCCATTGCATGCCGCGCTTGGTGAATTCCGCTTTCGGCTCGCGCGTGGACGGGGTGCCTTTGAATAGCATGTGTTCCAGCAGATGCGCCATCCCGCCTTCACCCGGTCCCTCATTTTTGGAGCCGACCAGATACACCAGATTCGCCGTAATCAACGGTTTGCTGGCGTCCGGCAGCAACAATATGCGCAAGCCGTTTTTCAGCCGATATTCGCTCACGCCTTCCATCGCGGTGACCGTCTGTACGCCGACGGGCAACGCCGCCTGACTGAGCGCGCAAACTTGCATGCCGACGACAAGAACCAAAATGCGTAGCGAGCCGCCTAACCGGCAGCGACGGGAAAAACAGTTCAACAAGGTATTCTCCAGGTGATGGAAATCTGACGTAGTGCTTCAGATGACGATGCGGCGGGCGAATCAAACGATTAGAGTATATATGAAGCGGCAAGCGGACTGCCGACCGGCGATAAGCACGCAGAAGCGGCGCGAGCAAGCCGCCATAATGTCTGCAATGTGAGCCGGCGTTCGCATCGGGCAGCGGGGAGTCTGCGCAGGATTGGCGTGCAGGACCTCAAGCCTTGAACAAGCCGATGCGTGCCTCGGCAAGAGGCAGGCATAGGCTGGCGGCGTAGCCGTCCAACAAATTCAGGTTGTGCACAAAAAATGTCGACGCATGATCGCTTTCTTCTATGTAAACTTGAGAAACGGAGGGGGTGTCGGTTGCACTAAAATGCAGCGCAGCAAGGGACTGCTGCAGTCCTATTCCCCGCATTTTGCAATACGCTTCCTTTTGCGTCCAGAGTCGATGAAACATCATGGATTTTTCCGCGTCGGGCAGCGGCGCCAGTGCGGCTTTTTCTTCCGGATGGCAGACCAGGTCGATCAGCCCCGCTAGATCGATGTTTGCGTTGCCCATGAATTCGAGATCGATCCCGACCAGATGCACGGAAATTGCAATCAGTGCGTGATCGCCGCTATGCGATAGGTTGAAGTGCAGGCGATGATGATCGGCTAGTTCCGGCTTGCCGAATTGCCCATAGCGAAAATTCAGGCCGGCTGCCGATTGATTCGCATACAGGCAAAGTATCAGCCGCAACGCGCTACGGCATCGGCTATAGTGTTGTTGCAATAGCGGGGTGCGATAGCGCGCCGCTTTTTCGCGCTCGTCGCGGTTCAAGACAATGGAGAAGATATCCCATGTCGGACTCCCCAGTTTCACCTGCCAGATGTGGACTTCGTCATGTTGAAGCGATCCTGCCAGACTCATTACAAGCCTTTCAATTCAATGGTCGAATTCAATGGTCGGATTCAATGGTCGAACAACCGCGTTTGGTGTTTCACACCGCCAGAATTCGGCAGCGTCTATGCGATAGGTATTGTATCTACTAATGGTGATAGATTGCGCCGGTTTGCATGAATCGGATGCCGGATGGCTATGTTTTGGACTAAGGTGCGATGTTTACTTGCATATGTTTCGTCAGACGGAGCTGCAATGCGCACAAACAATCCGGTCCTGCCGCGTTCACCCGGTGAACAGTCGCAGTTCGCCCGTACCAAGAAAAAAGCCCGCTAACATGACGCTAGCGGGCAAAACCCTAACTCTCTGTAAGAGGTTTGGCGGATTTACTGTTCGCGCGGCATATATATCGCGTTTTCTCATGCCGCGAGATGGAAAAATGGGTGCTTCCAGAACGCCCAAGGTAAAAACCGGCGCAGATGCTTGACGATCGATTGGCTGACTTCCATGGTCGCTTGCATGATCAACAGATCAACGCGGCAAACAAAAAATCGTCCGGCACAGACATCAGCTCCCGCCAACGTAATGGCAACGGCCGCACAACGAATAGCGGCATGCTCGGAAATTTGCGCCGCCGGATGACGGCATCGAAAAACTTCGATGACTTTATGCGGATTGAAGAAAAAAAGCGATTTCGCTGGCTGGTGCGAGTTGGTGCTAACTGGTGCTAAAATAGCGTCACATAGCACCATTTGTGAATGAAAGAGCAGGAAAAATCGGGTGCAAGGCAGCAAACGTGCGGTGGTAGCTCAAACGCATTCCCCCTGATTGCATATCTCTCTATTGAAGGAGACAAATCTATGGCAATTCGCGCCGTCAAATCGAGTGCGCCCATGGTTCACGCATCGCAGGTGGAGTTTTGTGAAAACCTTCGTCTTGCTTGTGGTTATTACCGTTCGGTCGCGGAAGTTTGTCGCAGACTGGAAATCAATCGCGCGCAGTTCAATCGTTACCTCAACGGTACCACTACGCCGTCGTCGTTTATTCTGCAAAAAATTTGCGACTTCTTCGGTCTGGAGCCGACCGAGATTTATCTGCATCGCGAGCAGTTTCGCAAGTTGATTGAAGTACGTGGGGAACAAAAACCGGCCCGCGCACCCTATGTCGAGCATATCGAGCGCCTACACCAGCAATCGCTCGGAAAATTCGATCGGTATCTCGGTTATTATTTAGAGTACTACAATTCGATGACAGTATACGGCAGGGTAATTCGCGGTCTTGTGCGGATTTTTAAAGAAGGTGATGGCGTCTACTACGAGCGCTTTGAGCGTTTTCCGCAGCGCGCCAATCTCGGCGAAGTTTACCGCTTCAAATATCTCGGGTGTGCATTCTATCTGAACGACCGCATTTTTCTGGTCGATTATGAGAGCCTGAGCGGCAGCGAGATTACGCAAACCGTGTTGTTTCCAGACTATAAAAAGAAAGTGCAGCGGCTGTCCGGACTAATACTCGGTGTGTCGTCCGGCAATCAGCGCCCGATTGCCTGCGCCAGGATCGTATTCGAGTATCTGGGTGCGAATATCGACATCCGGAAAGCGGCGCGCAAATGCGGGATTCTCGATCCCAAGGTCACTGAGATAGATCCCACCATATTGCGCGTGATCGACAATTCGGTTCACGACAATCTCCATCATTTCTGCACACTGGCGGACTAAGGCGATGATTGCCGCTCTATCGGTGCTTCAGGCGCCGGAGACGGCCTGACGCACGGCATGGCCGCGCCGCGTCCTGAGCCTGATTTGATCGGGATCGCCTTTTAGCTCCCGCTTGTTCAAACACGCTTGTTCAAACCCGTTGACGCGGTTCTGGAATCAAGTCAATTTCTGCCTCGCTTGCCGCAATCAGTTGGTTGTTCGGCGAACTTCTGAAATTCATTGACCTTACCTGAATTTACCATATACTCAAAACGATACGGTTCAATTCCTGCCCGCATTTGTTTGATGGCTTGCGCACAAGGTTCCGGTTCAAGCGTTGACCCCGGTGGTGTAGGTGCTTGATCGGGCAACAGCGCAGGCCGGTACAGGAGGCTCAACATGCAGCGTTTGTCCGCCTTGTTTCTCTGTGCAATGCTTGCCGCATGCGCAACCGGACCGATACCGGAGAAACCGCAGCATCTGTTCCATGATGCGCTGTTTTCAGCGCCGTCCGAGCGTATTAGTCCCGACCAAATATTTGCGTTGAGCGACGAAATGCGGTTCTACCTCGATAACGACATAGCCCGTAAAATACATGCCGACGGCAAGATCATGGCGCTCGTCAATGTGCTCAATAAAAAAGCGCAACTGAAGCTCACCTATGACGCGACGAAAACGCGTAATGCCGCCGAGGCGTTCCAGGCGCGATCCGGCAATTGCCTTTCATTGGCCATCATGACCGCCGCGTTCGCCAGGCAAATGGGTCTGCCTATTCAATTCCATAGCGTGACTATCGGCGAAGTGTGGGATCGAAAGGACAACATCGATTTTCTGATCGGACATGTCAACCTGACCTTGGGCGAAACCGGCGGTTCGAGCGCCTTTGTCGGTCAGGAATCGCCGAAAATCATTGATTTTGGCGCCTACGACGGTACGCGCGGCGAGCGGATGGAAGATGTCGGAGAGGACATCATTGTTGCGATGTACATGAACAACCGAGCGGCCGAATCGCTCGCCAACGGCAACTTGGACAACGCCTATTGGTGGGCGCGAGCAGCCATAGAGCGCGCTCCGGCGTTCCTGATCGCCTATAACACGCTCGGCGTCATCTATAGTGGCCACCATAATCTGCCGGAGGCAGAACAAGTATTCCAGCATGTGCTGGAGCAAGAACCCGAAAATGGGTTGGCGATGTCTAATGAGGTTCATGTGTTAAACGGCCTTGGGCGCGCCAAGGAGTCGGAAATGCTGGCGCGCAGGTTGGCGGAAATCCAGCCCTATCCGCCGTATTTCTTCTTCAACCGCGGGTTGGATGCAATGCGGACTGGAGATTACCGGACCGCCAGGACGCAATTTACCAAGGAAGTGAATCGGGCGTCTTACAACCATCAGTTCCATTTCTGGCTGGCGCTTGCCGACTTCTACCTCGGCAATATCGACGAGACACGCAAGCAATTGATCATTGCGATGGAAAACAGCCCAAACAGCACGCAGCACGATTTGTATGCGGCGAAACTTCAAAGTATCAGGTCACACGGCGTTCACTGAGGATTTTGATGGCGTGACATCGTCATATCCAGGCATTGAGAAAGCCAACCTCCTGCTTGACGAAAGCGTGCCGTAAGGCGGCGTACAACGTCAAAGTTTTGGAATCCTGATTCGGCTGATCATCAGCGAACCGGACAGCGCAAACATCAGCACCAGCGGGTGGAACTGTAGGCCGCCAACGGACAGAACCCCTAACCATAATTGCGGTCCCAGCGCGCCGTACCATACTGCGGTTGCCAGCATGA